>JBJSYX010000437.1:0-5517 GCA_046090005.1 Methylomonas sp.
CGCAGTTCCAAGCTGAATTCAGATTCTTGGGTAGCGCGGTCATTAGGGTCGGGGAAGTTTGCCGCTTCATCTTGCATGTGATGAACAGTACGATCGACCTCTTCCATTAACTCCGATTTCCAGTTGTTAAGAATGCCGGTGAAGTGCAGCAACTGTTCGTCGCTCATGTATTCTTCGCCTTCTTGCTCTTGGTACGGCTTAAAGATGAATTCTGACGTGGAACTACTCATCCATTGACTCCTGGTCGACTGTAAAAAACCGCGCTTTTTATCAGAACGGGGCGAGGCAGGCAAGAAGTTTGTTATTATTGATCAGTTTTTACCAATGGAACTCCGATATGACAGAGCGGATTGCTGATCGAATGCAGGCGATTAGTTCGTTTTATGTAATGACATTATTGCAACGTGCCAAGCAGCTGGAACAGCAGGGACGCGATGTGATTCACATGGAAATTGGTGAGCCTGATTTTCCCAGTACCCAAGCCGTGATTGAGGCTGGTAAGCGATGTATTGAGACTGGTGAAGTTAAATATACAGCGCCCGCTGGATTGCCGGAACTGCGCCAAGCGATTGCCGATTTTTATCAACAACGCTATCAGGTCAATGTTAGCCGAGAACGAATTTTCATCACGCCTGGTGCGTCTGGGGCATTTTTATTGGCGTTTGGAATTAGTCTAAATCCTGAGCAAGCCATCATGATGGCGGATCCTTGTTATCCCTGTAATGAAAATTTTGCCCGTGTTTATGGCGCGACTGCCCAATATGTGCCGGTTAATGCCGAACACGCTTATCAACTCAATGCCGATTTAATTGAGCAACATTGGCAAGCCAATATCCAAGGAGTGTTGATTGCTTCGCCATCTAATCCTACGGGTACCGTGATTGCTGCTGATGCTTTGCAACAAGCGATTGCCACGGTTGAACAGCGTGGCGGTTGCTTTTATTCTGATGAAATTTATCACGGTCTGGATTATGAGCAGCCGATTAGTACCGCATTGAGCTTTAGTGACAAGGTGTTTGTGATTAACAGTTTTTCAAAATATTTTGCTATGACTGGCTGGCGAATTGGCTGGTTAGTGGTGCCGGAAGCCTTTATCGAAGCCGCTGAGAAACTGGCGCAAAATATTTTCATTTCCACTGCCACCCATTCCCAATATGCCGCTTTAGCATCATTTAACCCTGAAAATTTGGTTGAACTGGATAAACGCCGCGATGTATTCAAACAACGGCGCGACTTTTTATATGAAAATTTGCTACGTTTAGGTTTTAAAATCGACTGTAAACCGCAAGGTGCGTTTTATCTGTATGCCGATTGCAGCGCCTTTACCGATGATAGTTTTCAATTTGCTAAAGATTTGTTAGAAGCCGAAGCGGTGGCTATCACACCGGGGATTGATTTCGGTACTCACCAAGCCAATACACGGATTCGTTTTGCATATACGGCCTCAATCGATAGAATGACGATTGCGCTTAACCGACTGGAACGATTTTTATGCCGATAACTTATTGGAACCCACTGCAATTGCAGCAAGCGATGCAAGACAATTCAGCTTTGCTGTTAGTGGATGTCAGAGAAGACAATGAATATGCCTATGCCAGCATTGCTGGCAGCATCCACATTCCATTGCGACAATTGCCGCAGCATTTAGATCGATTCAATACAGATCAAGCTTTGGTTTTAATTTGTCATCACGGTATTCGTAGCCTGCAAGCGTGTCAATATTTACAACATTACGGTTTTACTGATTTATATAATTTAGTAGGTGGCATTGACGCATGGTCAGTCGCCTGTGATTCAACAGTTCCTCGCTATTAATCATTAAGTTTTACACATTATGTTTCTGAAAGAATTTTATGCTATTCAAGATGGCAACATTGCGATTACTGCGCAACAAGCCAGCAACTTTGCTAAAGAAGTGGCTCATGACTTTAATCCTTTGCATGACGTTGATGCCAAACGCTTTTGCGTACCGGGGGATTTATTGTTTTCGCTTGTGTTGGAAAAATACGGTTTGAGCGAAAACATGTATTTTAATTTTGCTGGCATGGTTGGGCATGGGGTGTTATTAAATTTCCCTGACACTGATGATGAGCAAATCGAGGTGACTGATAATCAAGGCAAAAGCTATTTACATATCGAGCGTTCCGGTGAAGTTTTACGCGATCAAGCCATTATCGAAATGTTAATTCGCGATTATGTGGCGTTTTCGGGGCAAAACTTTCCTTATGTGTTAGTGCCGTTGTTGATTAAAGAAAAAGTGATGTTTAACCTCGATCGTCCATTGGTGATTTACGAAAGCATGACTTTAAAGTTTGAGCATTTGAATTTCAGCCAACCATGCTTGGAAATGCAGGAACCGACGATGGAAGTCAATGGCAAACGTGCGACTGCTTATTTGCATTTCCAAATCAAAGACGGTGACGCGGTGGTTGGCGCTGGCTTTAAGAAATTGGCGGTAAGCGGCTTGCGTGAATACGAACAGGCGCCGTTACAAGACTTTGTCGATGGTTATTTGGCGCGTAAAAACAGTTATTTAGCTAAATTAGCTTAAAACGGCTTGCTTTTGAGCCTGAATTATGGGGTTTAGCGCCATAATTCAGGCTTGTATAAAAAATAGACAATCTAAGTTTTTATCTTTAAATACAATTGGTTAGATAATGTCATTGCGGTTTGCTAACAAGGTTATCCACAGAAAATGTGGGTAAGCTGTGGTTTTGTGAATAAGCACTACTTTCTATTCTTGTAATGGCTTAAATTGTCTAAAAATTAGACAATTTAAGATTGTTAACCGTAAATCAATAGTTTAAATTGGCTTTTCACCCGTTGTTAACAAGTTTATCCACAGCTTTTGTGTAGAAAATGATTATGTTGTGAATAACTAAGGGTTAGCTTGCAATTGTTTTAACGAATCGGCGACCCGTTGCGCATCCAAAGCCGGATCAACATCGTTATCAATTTTACGAATCACCAAACTAGGATCAATGATAAACGTCCAACGCTTAGCGTATTTAACCATCGGCATTTTTACCCCATAGGCTTCGGTGACGGTGGCATCCGGGTCAGATAACAAAGTGAAATTGAGTTTATATTTTTGTTGAAAGGCTTGTAGTGAGCTGATCTCATCGGTACTTACCCCATAAACTTCGGCGTTTTGGTCACGAATCAGCTTAATCGAATCCCTAAACGCACAAGCTTGTTTGGTACAGCCTGGGGTATCGGCTTTGGGATAAAAATACAATACCGTCCAACCTTGATTTTGGCGATCGGCTAATTTAATTTCATTACCGTCTTGGTTTTTTAGCTGAAAAGTGGGTGCCGTTTGACCGACTTGTAACGGTTCGGCATGAACCGTGCTAATAAAAGGTAACCAAGATAAGAAAAGAGCGAGTTGTTTAAGCAGAGGGCGTTGTGTTTTCATGTTCATTTCCAGATTGAATGGTTGAGGTTATAAGTTGTTTTTTTTGTCTTCTACCCATGTCAGTAGTTGTTTAAGAATTGAATTATTGTCACCGTAACTGGTTTGTAAATCGACTAGTTTGATTTGATAGCTTTCCAGTGTCTTGGCATCGAGTCGTTGTCGGCAGAACTGTTGCCATTGCTGTAATTCGTCATTATTCAATGTGTTTGGATAATTACGGCCACGGTAGCGGAACAGCATTTCTTCTAAACGACCATCCACAAAATCGGCTTTAAAACTGGCTAATTTCTCCGGTGCAGTTTGGCGGATTTTCGTCATGGTGGCTTTGTCTTTTGGGGTAAAAAAGCCACCGCTGTAAATCATCAAATCAGGGTCCTGACTGCCTTCGCCATATTCTCGGCCAAATACTTGCGCTAATTTGCTATTCAATCCTGCCGCTTGCCCTTGAATGGCTTGTAAATGGCGTTGGCAGTTTGCTAAATCCAAACTTAAACGCTCGGCATCAGCAGCACGAATCACGTTATAAGGGGCAATCACCGGATATTTATTGATGTGTATGGTTTTTAGAGGAATCCGCTCAACCCCTTCCTCTAAATCGGCGGTTGCGGTAAATACCCGTTGTTGAATCTCCTCCGCACTCAGCTCTAATAATGGGGTTGGATCAACTGATAAGTCGTAAACAATGATTTCTGTTTTGCGTAACGGATGCTCGCAAAGCGGTAACACAATCGCTAAACAGTGATTCTTGGCTGCAAAACGCCCCGAAATATGAACCACCGGTTTAAAACTACCAACATCGAGTAAATCGGTTGCCGTGTGTTTGTAACGATTTTGATACAAGAACTCGTATAACCTTGGCTGGCGTTGTTTAATCAATTTTGCCATCGCAATCGTCGCATAAACGTCAGATAAAGCATCATGAGCAGCTTGATGGCTAATATCGTTGGCTTGAGTCAGTAATTCCAAACGAAACGTGGCAACACCTTCATCATTCAACGGCCAATGGATACCGTCAGGTCGTAAAGCGTAAGTGGCGCGAACCACATCAATCAAATCCCAGCGTGAATTATTGTTCTGAAATTCGCGGCCATAAGGGTCATAAAAATTCCGGTACAACAAGTTGCGGGTGACTTCATCATCAAATCGCAGACTGTTATAACCCAAGCCACAAGTGCCTGGTTGCGATAACTCATGATGAATAACCCGAATAAATTCAGCTTCGCAAACGCCTTTTTCAGTCGCTAATTGCGGGGTAATGCCGGTTATTAAACAGGCTTCTGGTTGCGGTAAGTAATCAGAAGCGATTTGGCAATACAGCATCACCGGATCATCAATCACATTAAAGTCTTGGTCGGTGCGAATTCCGGCAAATTGACTGGCTCGATCACGCTGCGGATCGATGCCAAAGGTTTCATAGTCGTGCCAGAAAAAGGTGCTGTTGGTCATGGGGAATCATTCCTTAAAGTGCTTTTGGTCTACCTGTGGACAGATTTTATTTTATAATCGCTGGTTCCATATTATGAGTCCACCATAGGAAATGTTATGAAAAAAACCTCGCTATTTGTTTCAGCCGCTTTTTTATTGTTTTCTGGCATGGTTAACGCCCACGGCCCAGTAAGAGCAAAATTAACTAGCACTATTGAAATTGATGCTCCCGCTGCCAAAGTTTGGGAAATCATTAAAAACTATGACGATATGTCATGGCACCCAGGCATCAAAAGCGTCAAAGGTGACGGCAGCAACAAAAAAGGCGCATTGCGTACTTTGACTTTGGCTAACGGTGGCACCATCACCGAAGAGCTGAAATCATACGAAGACAGCAAAATGGCTTACAAATACAAAATCACTGAAATGAGCTCTACCGGCACTATCAAACACGCTGGCCAAGATGAAACACTTCCAGTATTACCAGTAGGCAACTATGCCGCTGAATTGTCTGTTACCGACAAAGGCGGCAAAGCGGAAGTTGAATGGGTTGCTACTTACTACCGCGCTTACGTTAACAATAACCCACCAGCTGAATTGAACGAAAAAGCAGCTGACAAAGCAGTGACTGACGTTTTAACCAAAGGCTTAACTGCTTTGGCTAAAAAAGTCAC
>JBJSYX010000438.1:0-9142 GCA_046090005.1 Methylomonas sp.
GTTGCCGCATCGCGTTGGAAGTTGAACAGTTTTTTCCAGACCAAACTGTCCTGGTATCCGGTTCGATCATTGGGCAACACATCTTCATTCAGGTCTTCCAGGAATTCGTTGAAGATGTTGTAGAGCATCAGGAAGTAGATGCGTTCCGGTGAGTTTTCTTGGTAAACCGAAGCAATGTGGTCGCAAAGCCGAGCGGTTACATCTTCCAGTTTTTCAGGGTCATTCCAGATTTGATCGAATAAATTTAGGAATATATGAGTATTGGTGGGTTCGTCGAATTTGTTGACGATATTGGATACCGCATCGCCTTGTTGGTAACCCAAATCGACAGCAGTGAAACCATGTAGCGGCATATAAATAGCCGAATCTGCTTTGTTATCGACACAAGCGAACTGTTGCATCGGAGCACCAGTGTGGTTTGATCTAAAGGTAGCTTTGCGCTTCATCCATTCGGCGCATTCCTTTGCAATGGCTTTTTGAGTCAGCTTATTTTTGAGCTGAATTTCGAATTCACTGCCGTAGAAGTTGCGCTCACGTCCTGCTTTGGGAATATGGAATTCGCGCTGCTCTTTTTTGATTCGGTCAGTGACTTCATGGGGGACAAAGGTGGGCGAGGTGAAGATGAATTCCAGCGAGTCGATTTTCTCCAGTTCACGCTTCAGCGCTGCAAAGGCATAAATGGAAAAGCATGATGCGGCGATCTTCAACTTGGCATTCGGCTTGATCGTGCGCTTGATGTTCTCGCCTAGCAAGTGGTTGATATTGTCAATGATTTCCATTCGATCACTTATTTGTTTGTCGATATTGAGTCAGTTCCAGCGTGCGCACTGTTTGTAGATCAGTAACTCTAGTCGACTTTTTACCACCGCTTTTTCAAAAGCTGTGTCGTTTACGGTGGAGTTGGTTTGTCGGTTAAGTCATAGGATGTGCTTCACAAAGTGAGGTGTATCATTCTCGATTGCCTTTGTTGCTAATTACTTGCTTAATGATGGCAATTTCCTAGTGGGAAGCCATTAGTAAAATATAAATGCAATCGAGCAAGGCGAGTAAATTGAGCCCATCACCCCAACCCGATTGCAAATTCAGTCTTATTTGGTGATTTCTGCGGCAGCCGCTTTCAATTTAGCTTCATCGCCTTGGATAGCTTTCATCATCGGGTTTTGTGAGCTTTTAGCACCAGCGACTAAGGCATCAGCGGTTTTGAATTTGGTTTTCAAAGCGTCAACGGCTGGGGCAACTGAACCATTGTGGCAGCCTTTGCATGTGTCTGATTCGCCAGCTGATGATAAAGAGGGCATTAAGGCAACTAAAGCCACGGTAGTCATGGTTAATAGCGTTTTTTTCATTTTAGGTCTCCTCGGTTTTATTGTTGTTTTTGTTAGCGATAAGGTTTTGAGCCTTATTTGATGTGGGTTTGAACGTTTAAACGTAGAAAGTTACGTTCATCCACGGAAAGTTTTCTATCACAGCCTAAATTTCAATGCAAATTGTTTAAAACCATGCAAGGCTGTCAACAGCCTGAGCCTGTATCGCATCCAAAATTGTGAGTGGTGCGGTTTGTCAATTCACCACGCCGATGAATCCAAGTCATGGGGTATTCCAAATCTGTAACTCTCGCCAGTTATTAGGAAAACCCATTACTTTGGTATTAACCGAATGTTCGCTAAGTAAATCGAAAAGCCTTTGTTTCCAAAGATTGTCGGGGCTGATTTTATCCATCAAATAAGCTAACAAAACCAATGAATTGTAAATTCTACGTTCACTGGCTTTTTCGTGGTTAAAGCTAGTTAACAAAGTATTAGGGCGTTTATTCGGAATCTTTAAGGTAACAGTGTATTCGCGATTCCAGACTCTGGCGTGATGAGCGCAATGGTTACGTACGGTGGTTAGATGATGTAGAAAAGAACGCAGGTTTTTTTCATCAATATCGTATGTGTCGGCAATCGCTTTACGATCTTGTCTATCTTGCAAGTTGTCATACCACTGAGATAATTGCCCTAAACTCATAAGTTCAACCATTGCCCATATTGGTGGTAATGACTCTTCATATTTTTGCGTTAAATGCTTAATAAATTCTTCGCCACTTTGTTTTACTTCTTGTTCTAGCTTGCTTAAAGCGTAGTTATAACGTTGAGGATTATGAAACAAATTGAGGCTGAGGTGTGGGTGCGTACCGTGTCGCAAGCTAAGATGATGAGCAAACTGTGTGCGGATAGATACTTCGACTCGCTCTATGGCATCAAGCAGCCATAAGCGTAACTCTCGATCAAAAATATAGCTATTTAAAGCATCGCCAAATGTAGTTCCACTATGGAATTCATGGCTTGTATGATCTTTTTCAAACGGCAACCAATAAGCGCCTAGACGGTAATAATTTAGGTGACCGAGATAATGTAAGGCTTGATTTTCATCATCGATCTGCATCCCTCGGGCTTTGAGTTGTTGCAGCTGTGCGTGGAGTGATAATGCCGGTTTTGTATACGGTGTTTTTGGCATCTGAATGTCGGAGGTTAATTTTCAATACCCCAGAAACAAGTAACCCTCCGGGGTGCGCTGTTCAAGTGGGAAGCGTGGAGGGTATTGTTGCTAACCATTTTAATGGTTATTTTTGGGAACGCAAGATTTTGTAAGGTACACGGCTACATATCCTTTACCAATTTATCGTGATTTGATAATCATGTTTCGATTGATTTTACTGCAACACAACAAAAAACCCTTCACCACCACGCTGTAAATTAATCAACAACGGTGCTTGCGGATTAGCGACTTGTTTCAGTTCGTCGAGATTTTTGACCCGATAGCGGTTGGCGGTGACGATGATGTCGCCGGCTCTTAATCCGGTTTTCCACAGTTTCGAGTTAGGTTCGACTTTTTCAATCAACACGCCTTCTATTTGCTCTTTAGTGGTTGCGCCTAAAGTTGCCCCATGCAGAGAGGGATGCAGTTTGTCGCCGCTGATTTGTGGGCGTTTGGGTTTGCCGATGGTGGCGGTGACGGTTTTGCGCTCATCGCCGCGCATGATTTCCAAATTAACGCTGTCGCCAATTTGCAGCAAGCCGATTTGGGTGCGGATTTGGCTAGTGCCGTTTCGGATTTCCTGGCCATTGACTGCCAAAATAATATCGCCCGGTTCAATCCCAGCTTTTTCGGCGGGAGAGCCGCTGTCGATTCGGCTGACTACCGCACCATATTGACCTTTTAGATTAAAGGCTTTGATTAATTCGGGGGTTAAGTCTTGAGTGCTAACGCCGAGTAAGCCGCGACGCACTTCGCCGTGTTGCACTAAAGATTCCATTAATTGAATCGCCATATTGGACGGAATCGCAAAACCAATGCCGACATTGCCGCCGTTGGGCGCCAAAATCGCGGTGTTCATGCCGATAAATTCACCGCGTAAATTCACTAAAGCACCGCCGGAGTTGCCGGGGTTAATTGAGGCATCGGTTTGAATGAAATCTTCATAACCTTCGATGCCTAAACCGGAGCGACCTAAGGCGCTGATAATGCCAGAGGTGACAGTTTGGCCGAGTCCAAACGGGTTGCCAATTGCCACCACAAAATCCCCAACTCGCAGTTGGTTGGAGTTGGCGACTTTTAAGGCGGTTAAGTTATCAGCGGCGATTTGGATGACCGCGACATCGGCTTCGGGGTCGGTGCCTAATAATTTGGCATTGAACTGGCGACCATCTCTTAGGGTAACGGTGATTTTGTCGGCTTTGTCGATAACGTGATTATTGGTTAACACATAACCTTGGTCTTTATCGATAATCACGCCGGAGCCGAGGCTATTTTTTTGCTGTTGTTGCGGCTGATTAGGGATATTGAAAAAGCGCCGAAAAACGGGGTCGTTCATCAACGGATTTTGTTGAACTTGCACATTCATCGAGGTGGAAATGTTGACCACTGCCGGCATACTTTGCTCCAACATCGGCGCTAAAGACGGCATTGGTGTGCCATCTAATTCGGTAGGCAAGGTTGCTTGCGCGGTCATAGTGCTTAAGCTGAGGGCAATGGCAATCAGTAATTTGGTTGTGGAATGCATGGCGATAAATTTCACAAAAGTTAAGACGGTGGAATGGACAAGTTAATCACAAAAATGTTTCCTGAAAATGGTACCCGAAAATTCGCGTAAATAAAGCTTGGCTTGGTTTTAGCCTTGCCGCTTGAGTGGCTGCGACATAGAATGCCGAGTTTCCAAACTTATACCGAGGATTATTCATGTCAGAAATTTGGTTTAAAACCGGCGAAGCCACTGTGTTTTCTAGTGAAGGTCAGGGTACTGACGCGATGCCAGAAATTTTAATTGGCAATGTTAAAGGCCCAGCAGGTCATGCTTTTGCCAATTTAATGGGACAAACCGAAGGTCATACTCGGATGTTTGCGATTCGGGCTTGTAATCAACAAGTCCGTCCAGCAACGATTATGGTGCCAAAAGTGACGATTAAATCGTCGGCTTATGTGGAATTATTAGGCGGTCCTGTGCAGTCTGCGGTTGCCGATGCGGTGATTGATAGCGTAGCAGAAGGCGTGATTCCACGCGATCAAGCGGATGATTTGTGCATTATTGCGATGTTATGGATTGATCCATCGTGTGCGACTAATCCTGATTTGGATCGTAAAGATTTGTATCGCACTAATTATGAAGCGATGAAATTGGCGATTAAACGCGCGTTGACTAATTCACCGAGCATTGAAGAGTTAATCGCTAATCGTCACGAAATTACTCACCAAATGTACGATCCAGAAACTGGCGAGTCACAGTGGTAAATTTAAGCTGGTGATAGCAACTGAAAATGGGCTTAATGCCCATTTTCTGTTTCTGGCGCGGTTTATTCGCTGACTTTTAACAACCAGCCGGTATCGCTATCGCATTGGCTGTTCTTGGCTTTGGCGCTGATTGAGATGCGCACGGTTTCGTTTCTAATCTCGGCGGGTAGTTTGCCTTTTACGACATAAAAGGTATCTTTATTTTCTACGCTAACAGTAATCGGTTGGTTTCTGATGGTGACATGAATATGACCTGGGCCATTGCTGCCGGAAACGAAGGCTGAAAACTCACCACCGGGGGCAATGGTTTCCATATTAGCGGGTTGGAAATTGCTGACTTTGGCTTTAATGCAGCCACTATCGCGACTGCTGCTACCACCGGTATGGCCACCGTGTTGAGATTGCGACCAAACTGGGCTGGAAAAGCCAAGGGCGATTAAGGTAAATGCAATGTGTCGAATCTGCACTGTGTATATCCTCTAGTTATTATGATAATTGAATCGGTTTCGATTATAGGGTGACAGGGTGCAAATTTAAAACTTATCGGGAATAGCTTTGATGCTTAAACCGTTTAACAACAATAAAAATTAGGAGAAGTGATGTTACTGCTGGCTAAATTGTGCGGAATTTTAACTTTGGTTTGGTTTTATCTGACCGCCAAAAATAATAATGCACCGGTTTTAAATTGGTCGATTATTGGCTTGATTGGCTATTGGTTAACTTGGTGGTTATCAAAAATGCTGATTGTGGTGCCATTGGCTGAAGTGGTTGCGAAGCATTCAGTGTCTGAGTTTTTATTAACTCAATCGCCAGTAGTGGTTTCGGTGTTGGTTTGTGTTTTGATTCGCAAAAAACTGTTGGCTAGTCTGGCGCAATAACCGATGACTAATGTCCTGATTACCGGCGCGGCAAAACGGATTGGCGCTGCTTGTGCGCGGTTTTTGCATCGCCATGGCTGTAACCTAATTTTGCATTATCAACATTCGCAACTTGACGCTTTGGCTTTGGTGGCGGAATTAAATGCAATAAGGCCAAATTCGGCGGTGGCGTTTAATGCCGATTTATTGCAGGTTAAACAGGTTCAAGGTTTGGCGGCTCAGGCTTTGGCGGTTTGGGGCGGAGTTGATGTGCTGATTAACAACGCCTCACAGTTTTATCCAACCCCAGTTGAGCAAGTCACTGAGGCGGATTGGGAGAATTTGCTGAATAGCAATTTAAAAGCGCCGTTCTTTTTGGCGCAGGCTTTGCGGGATAGTTTGCTGGAACGGCAGGGTTGCATCATCAATATGGTTGATATTTATGCACAAAAGCCGTTGTTGGGTTCGCCGATTTACAGTATTGCTAAAGCGGGATTGCAGGCAATGACGCAAGCGTTGGCGAAAGAGCTGGCGCCCAATGTACGGGTTAATGCGGTGGCGCCCGGGGCGATTTTGTGGCCTGAGGCGGATGTCGCTGACAGTCAAAAACAGGAGATTTTGCAAAAAGTCGCTTTACAGCGTTGTGGCAATGCTGATGACATTGCCAAAGTGGTGTGGTTCTTGATTGCCGATGCGTCGTATATTACTGGGCAGACTATTACCGTTGATGGCGGGAGAAGCTTATTTATTTAAGCCAACTGGGTTGAGCTTTGTGCTGTTTTAAATCTGTTTTGTCGGCTTGTTGCCAAAGTTCGCCATAGCTAATGCCGCTAACAGGGTGACGTTGTTCTGCGGCAATTTCAGCGAGTGGTTCGAGGACAAAAGCGTAGCGCTCAATTTCATCACGAGGAATTTGTAAACCATCCTCGTCAATAATGGCTTGTCCGTACAAAATCAAATCTAAATCCAGGGTTCGCGAAGAAAATTTCTGTGCCTGACGGCTGCGTCCATGTTCCAACTCAATTTTTCGTAATAATGTAGCCACTTGTTTGGCGCTTAAATCTGATTCAAAGCCGACGATTAAGTTGTGAAAACTATCACCGACAAAACCCACTGGCTCGCTTTCGTAGATGCTGGAAACAGTCAGGTTGCCGAATAATTTGCGTAGTGTGTTTAAGCAGCAAGGGATGTGAGCTTCTTTGTCAATATTGCTGCCGATGCTGATGTATCCGATGGGCATAGCTTATTTTTGTCCGCGTTCGATGATAATACCGACGTCACGGGCGCGGCTGACAGCGCCTTTTTTGTTGAGGACGATTTTGACCCAAGGGATTGAAAATTCAGTGAGTAAAATGTCGGCGATTTTTTCAATTAAGGTTTCGACTAGGAAAAATTCGCTGGCTTCGACGAATTGAACAATTCGGTCGGAAACGGTTTTGTAGTCCAAGGTATAGGCAATGTCATCGCTAGCAGCGGCTTTTTTAATATCAAACGCCATTTCTATATCGAGATAGATTTTTTGTTTGATGGTTCTTTCCCAGTCGTAAATGCCGATGACGGTTTCAATTTCGAGGCCGCCTAAAAAGATGATGTCCATTAATGCTTTCCGGTTATGATATTTAAATACGTCAGTATCGAGTAAATGGCTCGACTGTACAAGTTTTGATAAGTGAGGAATCTATAGATGGTGGAGTGGTTGCTGGTGCCTTTGGCCTATTTAACAGGGTCTGTATCGAGTGCGATTATTGTTTGTAAGATGATGGGATTGGCTGATCCTAGAGAAAATGGTTCGGGTAATCCGGGGGCAACCAATGTCATGCGGATTGGTGGTAAAAAAGCGGCGGCGATTACTTTGGCTGGGGATGCTTTAAAAGGTTTATTGCCGGTTTTATTGGCTAAAGCTTTGGCGGTTGATAGTTTGATTTTGTCGTTAGTGGTGTTCGCGGCATTTTTGGGACATTTGTATCCGGTCTTTTTTGGTTTTAAAGGCGGCAAAGGGGTTGCGACTTCGTTTGGTGTGACTTTGGGGGTGACTTGGTGGCTGGGTTTGGCGGTATCGGGTACTTGGTTGCTGGTTTACAAAATCGGCAAGATTTCATCTTTAGCGGCTTTGGTAGCAGCAACCTTAACCCCATTGTATGTTTGGTTGATTGTCGGCGATTTGAATTTAGTGGTGACTTTTGTGCTGATTTCGCTGATTTTATTGTGGCGTCACAAAAGCAATATCCAGCGTTTATTGGCTGGCAAAGAGTCTTAATCAATACTCAGTAGTTCGTCGATAGGCCAGCGTGGGCGGGCGAAAATCTCCAGATTTTGTGTTTGTCCCGCCAATAAACGCTGGCAGCCTGCATAGGCAATCATCGCGCCATTGTCGGTGCAAAATTCATGTCTTGGAAAATAGGCTTTCGCGCCTAATGCTTCTGTCATATCAATTAAATGCTGGCGAATTGATTTATTGGCGCTTACGCCGCCGGCAATGACCAAAGTTTTAAGGCCGGTTTGTTGCAAAGCGCGTTTGCATTTGATTGATAGTGTTTCTGCCATGGCCTGTTGAAAGGCCAAAGCAATGTCAGCTTTGTCTTGTTGGGTTTGTTCGCTGTTTTGTAGGGTGTTTAGCGTAAATGTCTTTAAACCGCTAAAGCTGAATTCCAAACCTGGGCGGTCGGTCATTGGTCTTGGGAATTTGAACCGCGGTTGGCCTCGTTCGGCTAATTTGGCTAAACGTGGGCCGCCGGGATAGCCAAGTCCAAGCATTTTGGCGGTTTTGTCGAAGGCTTCGCCAGCCGCATCATCCAGTGATTCGCCAAGTAAACGATATTGCCCTATGCCGCTGACTTCAATTAATAACGAATGACCACCGGAAATTAATAGCGCAACAAAAGGGAATGGCGGTGGATCGATCTCCAACATGGGGGCTAATAGATGACCTTCCATGTGATGGACTGCGATTGCTGGTATTTGCCATGCCCAGGCTAAACTTCTAGCTGTCGCCGCGCCAACTAATAGTGCGCCCATTAAGCCTGGGCCAGCGGTGTAGGCGATGCCGTTAATATCGCTGGCTGAGAGTTGGCTGTCGTTTAATGTTTGTTTAATTAGTGGTACCAATTTGCGAATATGGTCGCGGGACGCTATTTCTGGAACCACGCCGCCGTACTCGCTATGAGTGTCAGCTTGGCTGTACAGAACGTGGCTAATCAAGCCTTTTTCAGCGTGATAAATCGCGACGGCAGTTTCGTCACAAGAGGTTTCTATGCCTAAAACGTACATTAAGTTTTTGAAAAATTTATTTTGCGAGTATAATCGAGGGTTTTCAGCGGACTGTTGAGACCGTTGGGGTTAAAAAATACTAACATAAATCGGATTATTCATAATGCCATCAGTTAAAGTTAAAGAGAACGAACATTTTGACGTTGCCATTCGTCGTTTTAAGCGCGCTTGCGAAAAAGCGGGTGTTTTGGCCGAAGTGCGTCGTCGCGAGTTCTACGAAAAACCAACCACCGAGCGTAAACGCAAAGGTG
>JBJSYX010000439.1:0-10489 GCA_046090005.1 Methylomonas sp.
TAACGGAAGAGCCAGAGGCTCTTTTTTTTTGGGTTTAAAAAACGAGGCGAGAATGAAACAAGCTCCTGATCATTTGGTAGATTTGATTGAACCAATTGTTGAAGGTCTTGGCTATGAGTGCGTGGGTATCGAGTACAACCCTCACCCCGTCCACGGCATGTTGCGGATCTTCATTGACGGTGAAAACGGCATTTTGCTCGAAGACTGTAGCAAGGTCAGCCATCAAATCAGTGGTGTCTTAGACGTAGAAGATCCTATTCAAGGCAATTACCACTTAGAAATTTCCTCACCCGGTGAAGACAGACCGTTTTTTAAACTCAGTCAATTTCAACGCTATATCGGCAGCACAGTGACGATTAACTTGTTCAAAGCTATCGACAATCGCCGCAAAATCACCGGTGAAATTACTGGTGTTGAAGATGAGAACGTCTTAATCCAAGAAGGCGAACAGATTTACAAAATTCCGTTTCAGGCAATGAGCAAGGCGCGTTTAGTGCCGGAATACTTATTAAATAAAGGAGGTCGCAGTGGCAAATAAAGAAATTCTTTTGGTAGCAGACGTTTTTGCTAACGAAAAAGAAATCGATAAAGAAATTATCTTTCAAGCGATTGAGTCTGCGTTGGAAGCTGCGACCGTCAAGCGTTACGAAAACCCTGTAAAAGCACGAGTTTCGATCAATCGTCATACCGGTGATTACACCACTTTCCGTCGCTGGCAAGTCGTTGACGTTAATCATGATATTAACGGCGATGTTGAATTTCCAGGCTGGCAGGTTTTGCTCGAAGCCGCACAAATCGAAGACCCTAACATCCAAATCGGCGATTTCGTTGAAGAAGAAGTGGAATCAGTTGCTTTCTGTCGCATTGCTGCTCAAACTGCGAAACAAGTCATTATTCAAAAAGTGCGTGAAGCAGAACGCCGCAAAATCGTCGAAGCCTATCAAGACAGAGTGGGGGATTTAGTCACCGGCGTTGTCAAACGGATCGAAAAAGGTAGCGTTTACTTAGACTTAGGTGGTCACATCGAAGCCTATATAGCTCGCGAAGATATGATTCCTAAAGAACCCGTTCGCATGGGCGACCGCGTGCGTGGTTATCTGAAAGCCGCACGCTTAGAACCACGCGGTCCTCAATTGTTTGTTAGCCGTACCGCCCCCGAATTATTAACCGCCCTATTCCGCCTTGAGGTGCCTGAAGTTAGCGAAGGTTTAATTGAAATCATGGGCGCAGCTCGCGATCCAGGCTCAAGAGCCAAAATCGCCGTGAAAGCCAATGATCCACGATTAGACCCTATCGGTGCTTGTGTGGGAATGCGTGGTTCACGGGTTCAGGCAATTTCCAACGAATTAGCCGGCGAACGCGTTGATATTATTTTGTGGAATCCTAACGAAGCTCAATTTGTCATCAACGCAATGGCACCGGCTGAAATCCAGTCAATTGTCATTGACGAAGACAAACACAGCATGGACGTCGCCGTCGCCAGCGACAGCTTGTCGCAAGCGATTGGTCGTGGTGGCCAAAACGTACGGTTGGCAACCGAATTGACTGGCTGGGAATTAAACATTCACGATGCTGCTCAAGTCGATAAAAACCAAGACGCCACAATTGCTAAAGCAAAACAAGAATTTATTGATTTATTAGACGTTGATGAAGAAATCGCGTCAATTTTGGTTGAAGTCGGTTTAAGCAATATCGAAGAAATCGCTTATATCCCCGCCGAAGAAATGATGGAAATCGAAGGCTTCGACAGAGAGTTGGTCGATGCTTTACGTAGCCGCGCCAAAGATGCGCTATTAATCAAAGCAATTGCTTCAGAAGAAAAAATTGAAACCTCAGAGCCTAGCGCGGATTTATTAGCCCTAGAAGGCGTGGACGAAAAATTAGCTCACGAAATGGCCGCAAAAGGCATTATTACCGTCGACGATTTGGCCGAACAAGCCATTGACGACATCATCGAATTTACCGGCATGACCGAAGATCGCGCGGGCAAACTTATCATGAAAGCACGCGAGTCGTGGTTCACAGACGACCAAGGCTAAGGCAGGAGTAAACTATGAGCGATAAAACAGTACAAGAATTAGCAGAAGTTGTCGGTATTCCACTCGACCGTTTTTTAGAGCAATTAAAAGAAGCCGGTTTATCGGCTTCAACTGCTGATGACACGATTACCGAAGACGAAAAGGTTAAATTATTAGCCCATTTGCGTAAACGCCACGGCAAAGCAGATAGCGATGAATCGACATCGCCAAAACGCATTACCTTAAAGCGCAGCACTAAAACCGAACTTAAACAGTCCTCCGTTCCCGGCAGCACAGGCAAAACGGTCAGCATTGAAGTCCGCAAGCAAAAAACCTATATCAAACGCGAAGAACCGGTTGCTAATCCGCCTCAAGCTAAAGAAACCATCACCGCCACACCGGTTGTTATCGAAACACAACCTGAGCCAGTTATTGAAGCACCGGTGGTCAACGCTGTGATTGAAGAAACCGTTGAGCTAAAACAACAGCAAACAGCCACTATTTCAGAACCTGAATCACAACCTACTATCAGCGTTGAAGTGGAGACCGCACCAGTCGCTGAAGAAGTCCCAAATGAATCGATAAAACCTGTTGAAGAAGCGCCAAAGGCAGCCGGCATGACCGAAGAAGAACGCTTGGAATATGAAAAGAAACAACGTTTAGAAGCGGCCGTACAACGCACCGCTGAAAAAGTGAAAAAACAAGCGGAAGCCAAACAACAGCAAACTCTGCACAAGAAAAAACAAGAGTTCAAACCGACTCGCGGCCCAGCACAAGACGTTGAATCTGAGCGAGGTGACGGCGCACGTCGCGGTAAAAGCAAAAAAACTAAATCAAACAACTCACGTCGCGACAAAAACGACTTTGAACCCGATTTACAAACCAAACACAAGTTTGAAAAACCGGTTGCACCAACCGTTTACGAAGTGACTATTCCAGAAAGCATCATCGTTTCTGATTTAGCGGCAAAAATGAACATTAAAGCCGCTGAAATCATTAAACATTTGATGAAGCTTGGCATCATGACCACCATTAACCAAACCATCGACCAAGACACTGCAGTGATTCTGGTTGAAGAAATGGGTCATAAAGCCATCATGCAAAGCGAAGATGACTTCGAGCAAGAAATGTTGGCCGAAGTTAAAGGCGAAAGTGATGAGCGCAAACAATTGCCACGCGCACCGATTGTGACCATCATGGGCCACGTTGACCACGGTAAAACCTCATTGCTGGATTACATCCGTAAAACCCGCGTTGCTGCTGGCGAAGCCGGTGGTATTACTCAGCATATTGGTGCTTATCAGGTTAAAACCGATCATGGCTCGGTCACCTTTTTAGATACACCAGGCCACGCGGCATTTACCGCCATGCGTGCTCGCGGTGCGGAAGTGACCGACATCGTCATTATCGTTGTTGCCGCTGATGACGGCGTGATGCCACAAACTAAAGAAGCGATTGATCACGCTCGCGCCGCTAACGTGCCTATCATTGTCGCTTTAAATAAAATCGACAAACCTGATTCAAATCCTGATCGCGTGATGCAGGAAATGGCAACCCTGAATGTGGTTCCTGAAGAATGGGGTGGCGATGTACAGTTTTTAAAAGTATCAGCTAAAACCGGTGTCGGTATTGATGACTTGATCGAAGCCTTGATTGTTCAAGCTGAAGTTTTGGAATTGAAAGCCCCAGCGGAAGGTATTGCGTCTGGTATTTGTATCGAATCACGCTTAGACAAAGGTCGCGGTGCAGTTGCGACGATTCTGATTCAAAAAGGTAGTTTGAGCAAAGGCGAGTTTGTTTTATGCGGTCATGAATATGGCCGTATCCGCGCCATGTTTGATGAAAATGCCCATAGCATTAAATCAGCAGGCCCAAGCGCACCGGTTGAAATTCTTGGTTTGTCTGGCACCCCTGCCGCTGGCGATGAATTTTTGGTGGTTCAAAATGAACGTATCGCTCGTGAACTGGCTTCTCACCGTGAAGACCGCAAACGTTCTAACCGTCACGCCGCCATGGCGGCCTCTAAACTGGATGACGTATTCTCCAGAATGGCAGCCGGTGAAACAGCTACCCTTAACGTGGTCATCAAAACCGACGTACAAGGTAGTTTGGAAGCCTTACGCGAATCATTGGTTAATTTGTCGAATGATGAAGTACAAGTTAAATGTATCTACGGTGGTGTAGGTGGTATCAACGAGGGTGATGCCAACTTAGCATTAGCATCTAGTGCGATTTTGATTGGTTTCAACGTTCGTGCCGATGCCGTTGCCCGTAAATTGATTGAAGAAAAAGAAATCGATTTGCATTACTACAGCATCATTTACGAAGCAATCGACGAAGTAAAACGCGCGATTAGCGGTATGTTGGCACCCGATATTCAAGAGAAAATTGTCGGTCTGGCTGAGGTGCGTGATGTATTCCGCTCACCAAAATTCGGTGCGATTGCTGGTTGTATGGTGGTCGATGGCTTCGTTAAACGTAACTTGCCAATCCGCGTACTGCGTAACAATGTGGTGATTTACGAAGGACAACTTGAGTCATTGCGCCGCTTCAAAGACGACGTCAACGAAGTCAAAATGGGGATGGAATGCGGTATCGGCGTGAAAAACTACAATGATGTTAAAGAAGGCGACCAAATCGAAGTATTTGAGCGTATCGAAGTAAAACGGGAACTATAAGCTATGCCAAAAGAGTACGGTCGCAGCCAGCGCGTTGCTTCGCAAATGCAAAAAGAGCTGGCAGCGATTCTGCAAAGAGATGTTCATGACCCAAGAATAGGCTTTGTGACGGTCAATGAAGTGGTGTTAACCAAAGATTTGGCCGTTGCTAAAATCTATATTACGGTTCTGAATGCAACTGACGATAAAAGTAAACACGAAAACGTCAAAGCTCTAAACGAAATCGCACCGTTTATTCGCCATGAACTGGCAAAACGAATGCGTTTGCGCCACATATCTGAACTGCATTTTTACTACGATCACTCCTTTGATACCGGCATGCGGGTTTCAGAATTGCTCAACGATTTGGACATCAAACCGCAGGACGATTAATGTCAAAACGCAAGTCTGGCGTCGATGTCAGCGGGATTATTTTGCTCGATAAACGCTTAGGCGTTTCGTCTAACCAAGCTTTACAAGAAGTCCGACGTCTGTTCAATGCCAATAAAGCCGGACATACAGGGAGTCTTGACCCCCTAGCTACCGGCTTATTGCCACTGTGTTTTGGCGAAGCAACTAAAGTGTCAGCCTTAATGCTGGATGACGATAAGCGCTATCAAGTCACTATCAAATTAGGTGTGATGACCGACACTGGCGACAGTGAAGGTCAAATCGTCGCTGAAATGCCGGTGCCGAATTTTTCTGAATCGCAATTGCGAGATTGTTTGCAGCATTTCACGGGCGAAATTGATCAAGTACCGCCCATGTATTCTGCTTTGAAGCATCAAGGTAAAAAGCTCTATGAATTGGCGCGTGAAGGTAAAACCGTTGATAGAGCAGCGCGACGAATCACCATTTATGCGATTGAATTATTAGCTTTTGATTCGCAACAGATTAGCTTGGATGTGCGCTGTTCAAAAGGCACTTACATTCGCTCGTTGGCCGAAGACATCGGTCATTATTTAGGTAGCTGCGGCACTGTAACCGCGCTACGCCGCACAGCTTCCGGGCAATTTAATTTAGGCGACGCTTTTACTATTGAGCAGCTTCGCGATATGGACTTAACAACTTTGTACGCCAGCCGCTTAGCAGTTGATTTGCCTTTAAGTCATATTCCCGCTGTTTATGTGAATGACGAGCAAGTCAAGCCTATCCAACAAGGCCAGCAAATTAACTTGAACAGCACCGAGTTAGGTACAGTCAGAATCTACAGCCAACAATGCTTTTTAGGCTTGGGCGAAATGCTAATAAATGGTAAACTGGCTCCGAAAAAGCTATTTCACTTGGATAATCAAACACATTGATAATTCAAATAAAAAACATCATGCCTTTCTACACCCTATTGTGGAATCGCTGATTACATGGGTCGTCGTTAAGACGACTGTTATTTTTAAATTTATTAATCGATAGGGATTAAAATGTCGTTAACCGCAGCACAAAAAAAAGCAATCGTTGAAGAATATCGTTTGTCAGATACAGACACCGGTTCCACTGAAGTTCAAGTGGCTTTATTGACTGCTAACATCAATCAGTTAACTCCACACTTTACTGCACACAAAAAAGACAACCACTCACGTCGTGGTTTGTTACGTATGGTTAACCAACGTCGTAAATTGTTGGACTACTTGAAAAACAACGATGTAGCGCGTTACCGTTCACTGATCGAACGCTTAGGTATCCGTAAGTAATACCTTAAGAAACGGCACGCTTACGTGCCGTTTCTGCTTTATAGCCCCATTTTTAATACAACCTTTAAACGCAAAGGAACCTTATAGTGAATCCTATCAGGAAACAATTTCAGTACGGCGATCGTCTCGTCACATTAGAAACCGGTGAAATTGCCCGCCAAGCAAACGGCGCGGTAATGATTGATGTTGAAGGCACCTCTTTATTGGTGACCGTTGTTGGTAAAAAAGAAGCCAGCGGCGGTGATTTTTTCCCACTAACCGTTAACTACCAAGAAAAAGCCTTTGCTGCCGGTAAAATCCCAGGTGGCTTTTTTAAACGCGAAGGCCGTCCAAGCGAAAACGAAACCTTAATTTCTCGCTTAATCGACCGCCCGATTCGCCCATTGTTTCCTGAAGGCTTTACTAACGAAGTACAAATTATTGCGACTGTCGTTTCCTTGAACCCAGAAGTGGATACCGAAATCCCTGCCCTGCTTGGCGCTTCAGCTGCATTAGCGGTTTCTGGCTTGCCATTCAACGGTCCATTAGGCGCCGCTTGTGTTGGTTACAACAACGAAGGCGAATACATCTTGAACCCTTCTTTGCCGGTCTTGAAAGAATCAAGATTGCAATTAGTGGTTGCTGGTACTCAACACGCGGTATTAATGGTTGAATCAGAAGCCGATTTATTATCAGAAGAAGTCATGTTAGGCGCGGTATTGTTCGGCCACGAACAAATGCAAGTCGCAATCAACGCGATCAACGAATTCGCTGCTGAAGTTGCAACCCCAGCGCTTGCTTGGACACCCGCTGAAACCAACACTGCATTAAAAGCTGCTGTTGCTGCTGAAGCAGAACAAAGCATCAAAGCCGCTTATCAAGTAGCAGAAAAATTAGTCAGACAAGATCAATTAAGCGCGATCAGAAGCGCTGTGGTTGAGAAATTGACTGCTGACGAACAATACAGCGAGAAAGAAATTCGCAACGTGATTGAAAACTTGGAATACGACGTGGTTCGTGGCGCGATTTTAAATGACCGCACCCGTATCGACGGTCGTGATTTAAGCACCGTTAGACCGATTACTGTCAGAACTGGCGTATTACCAAGAACCCACGGTTCAGCCTTGTTCACACGCGGTGAAACGCAAGCCTTGGTAGTCGCTACTTTAGGTACCGAGCGCGATGCACAAATCATTGATGCCTTGTCTGGCGAATACAAAGAGCCATTCATGTTGCATTACAACTTCCCGCCGTTCAGCGTTGGTGAAACTGGTTTTGTTGGCTCACCAAAACGCCGCGAAATCGGTCACGGTCGTTTAGCAAAACGTGGCGTTGCTGCAGTATTACCAAACATGTCTGAATTCCCTTACGTGATTCGCGTAGTTTCAGAAATTACCGAATCAAACGGCTCAAGCTCAATGGCGTCAGTTTGCGGTAGCAGCTTGGCATTAATGGATGCTGGGGTGCCAATCAAAGCCCCTGTTGCTGGTATTGCGATGGGCTTGATTAAAGAAGGCGATAAATTCGCAGTCTTGTCTGACATCTTGGGTGACGAAGATCACCTTGGCGACATGGACTTCAAAGTGGCTGGTTCAGAAAACGGCGTCACCGCTTTGCAAATGGACATCAAAATCGACGGTATCACTGCCGAAATTATGAAAGTTGCCTTAGAACAAGCCAAACAAGGCCGTCTGCACATCTTGGGCGAAATGAACAAAGCCTTGTCTAGCACTCGCGAAGAAATGGCTGATTTTGCTCCTCGCATCATCTCGTTCAAAATCGATCCAAGCAAAATCCGTGAAGTGATCGGCAAAGGTGGCGTCACCATTCGTGCGATTACCGAACAAACTGGCGCCAGCATTGATTTGACTGATGACGGCGTAGTAAACGTTGCGTCTGTTGACAAAGCAGCGGGTGAAGAAGCGCGTCGCATGATTGAAGAAATCACTGCGGAAGTTGAAGTCGGTAAAGTTTACGAAGGTAAAGTCGTTCGTTTGATGGACTTCGGCGCATTCGTCACCATTTTGCCTGGCAAAGACGGCTTGGTCCACATTTCGCAAATCTCTGACGAACGTGTTGAAAATGTCAGCGACAAACTGTCTGAAGGCGATGTGGTCCGCGTCAAAGTATTGGAAATCGACCGTCAAGGCCGTGTGCGTTTAAGTATGAAAGAAGTCGATAGCGAATAAAGCAATTGACCATAGGCAGGGTAAACACTACCCTGCCTATTTTGTTTTAAGCACTACAACCAAAATAAATCGGTAATTGTGGAATTAAAATCTTAATCATTTGACAAGGTTGAAGAATTATATAGACACTTCTAACCATCAATGATCAATCACTTGAAAACCCCACCTATATTGTTTCGATTAAAAACCCGAATTCATTAATCGAAATCGCATTAAAAGAATTCAAAATCCCAACAGAAACCCGATATGTGTGCCATGGAAAGCACTCTAATTATCAAGCTTGGTGCCAAATTACCTTTTCTATTAAGTACTAGAAAAAAGTAAATCGGCAATAGTGGAATTGGTTTAGCAAGCAAGATTGGTTAAATCACTCTAATTGGCATTTTTTTACTTGTTGCCCGCATAATTGGTATTAGCAAAAAACACCAAAAACAGATACATTCGTTTCAAAACAACCATCAAGAATAATCAATTATTTTCCGGTTAACTCAGTGATTTAACGCATTATTTCGCCAAAAATATGTGATATGACACACTTTTGACCATCCAATCAAAAACATTAACATTCTGCCTTGTTTTATTTTAAATTTAATTGTAAAAAGTCGGCCAATATCAACTGACTTGATATTTAAGTTATCTGCTACAAGCCCCATCGTTTATAGAGAGCAAAGGCTTTGTTGCATAATTTGCAATTAGGGATAGGAATTATTAATGGCGACTGAATTGCCGACTAATGAAACATTGTCTCAGCTTTACCGAGATCATCACTCATGGCTGATCGGCTGGCTGGATAAACGCCTGCAATGTCGTTTGCAAGCCGAAGATCATGCTCACGATACCTTTTTGCGGGTGATGGCTTCCGGTAGCACACCGGATTTGAACGAACCTAGGCCCTATCTGGCCACCATCGCAAAAAATCTACTGATCAACCACTGGCGCCGCGCCACGATAGAACGAGTGTATCTGGAACGCCTTTCGGAACTTCCTGAAGCTACTTCCTTGTCAATGGAAGAAAATGCCATTATTCTGGAAACCCTACAAGAAATTGATGAATTGCTTAATCGCTTACCAGAAAAGGCGCGTAAGGCATTTTTTATGTCCCAGATTGATGGACTTACCTATATTGAAATCGCCGAAAAACTGGGGGTCAGCGATCGTATGATCAGAAAGTACATGGTACAAGCCATGACACTATGTCTGAGCGTGGAGTTTTAACAGTCAATGTCTTCCTTAGATCGGCAAAAAATTCATCCTCGCGTTATAGCGGAGGCCGCTGAATGGTTTATGGTGCTAAGCTCTGGCAACGTTCACCCTGACGAAACCGCGCAGTGGCAAGCCTGGTTATCCTCGCATCCAGACCATCAACTGGCTTGGTCCAGAGTTGAATTTTACACCGACAAATTTAAGTCATTCCCACCACAAGCCGCCTTTGCCGCCAGCGAAGCGTTAAATGTCCCCGATCTCAATCGAAGACGTATGCTGCTGAGCGTGGCTGTATTGGGTGTTGCCGGATTGTCGGGCTGGCAGATTGCTCGCGGCCGCTATTGGCAGGAATGGTCGGCCGATCAACATACAGCACTCGGCGAAAGTAAAACCATCACCCTAGCGGATGGCTCTAATGTGGTTCTGGATAGCGGCAGTGCAATTGACGTTGATTTCTCGATTAATTTACGCAGACTGCAACTGGTTAAAGGCGAAATTTACATCGAAACAGCACCGGATAACGTTGGCTGGAAACGGCCGTTTGTCGTCGACACCTTGGAAGGCAGAGTTCAGGCACTCGGTACACGCTTCAGCGTTAGCCAACACCAAAACCGGACACAGGTTGCTGTGTTTCAAGATGCCGTAGAAATCCAACCCTCTGACACAAATTCCGCCAAACAAACCCTACGCGCCGGCCAACAAGTCCAATTTGCATCAAATCACATTGAGCCTATCCACAGACACAGCCAGGAAAA
>JBJSYX010000440.1:0-4896 GCA_046090005.1 Methylomonas sp.
TTCCTGCGGCCATTAATGGCACCACCTCATCGACGTGCGGATAAGGGTAAACGTAATGCATCCGCACCCAAATCCCCAATTCGCCCAAGGCTTGCGCCAAATCATAAAAACGCGTGCTAATGTCCTGACCTTGCCACGGACGGGTTTGATATTTCAAATCCAGACCATAAGCGCTGGTATCTTGAGAAACAATCAGCAATTCTTTAACCCCAGCATCCGCCAAGCGTTGCGCCTCGGCCATCACATCATCAATCGGACGACTGACTAAATCACCGCGCATTGAGGGAATAATGCAGAAAGTACAACGGTGGTTACAACCTTCAGAGATTTTCAGATAGGCATAATGTTGTGGGGTGAGCTTAATACCTTGTGGCGGTAATAAATCCATAAATGGATTATGTGCTGGCGGTAAATGTTCGTGAACAGCCTCGACTACTTCATCAGTCGCATGAGCGCCGGTGATTTTTAATACTTGCGGATGACGAGCCAAAATTTCATCCTGCCGCGCGCCCAAACAACCGGTCACAATCACCCGACCATTTTCAGCCAAGGCTTCACCAATGCTATCTAAAGACTCTTCCACAGCGGCATCAATAAAACCGCAAGTGTTGACGATGACTAAATCGGAATCTTTGTAATTCGGTGATACTTGATAGCCTTCCGAACGCAAGCGAGTCAAAATTTGTTCGCTATCGACAAGGGCTTTCGGGCAGCCTAGGCTGATAAATCCAACGCGTGGGTTACTCATTACACATTCTCTAAATGTTTATAAACAGGTCGGTGGCTTGGGTAAACCAGCGATTTTACAGGCGTATTTTAACGGCCCTTGGGGAAATAATTTTTGCAGGTAACGGCTATTGCCTTTGTCTTCGCCTAATTGTTTGCGAATCGCAGCGACAAACATACGGGCATTGGGTAAGTGTTTGTATTGTTGGTAATAATCGCGGATGAACAATAAAATTTCCCAATGCGCTTCGGTCAGTTCTAATTGCTCTCTTTCCGCCAATGCCAATGCGACTGAGCGCTGCCATTGGGTGAAATCACGCAAGAAACCTTGATCGGTGGTTGCTAAACTGACCTCATCGACGATTAATTCCATGTATGAATCACCGGATTTTTAACCGTCAACGCCACCCATTCGGCGTAATCAATCAACTGTACGCCAGCGATTATCCGCTCAGGCTCAATGCCGTTAACTTGTAAGGCTACTTTTAAAGCATACAGCTGACAAGACTTGCTTTGTAACGCCTGCAATTTGCCATTGTCAGCATGACCGTTAAGCAATGCCCACACCGTGCCATACTGCAATAACACATCATCACCGACGCCGATGCGCTCAATCAAAGCATCGTTTAAATGGGCTAACGCTAATTGATGCAGCATTTATTCAACATCGCTGAGTTTTAAACCGACAATGCCGATGATAATCAGCAAAATAGACGACAGGCGATTCCAATCAGCCGGTTCTTTAAACAAAAACAAACCAACAATCGCCACGCCCACCGCGCCAATCCCCGTCCAAACCGCGTAGGCAGTACCTAATGGCAAAGTTTTCAGCGCCAGCATCAGCAAATAAAAACTGCCTAAGCCCGAAAAACAGGTCACGACACTCGGCCATAACTTGGTAAAGCCTTCGTTAAACTTCAGGCTTAGAGCAAAAATAATTTCCGAAAAACCTGCCGCGAACAACAGCATCCAACCTAAATTCATTAATGTACCTAACTGTATTGCAAAAAATGGCGGTTATTTTACCGACATAAAACCGGGAATGCGGAAAATAGACAAAACCAGTATTGCTTTATGGTTGAACAGGATGATGACTAATATAAGACCGTGCCAACTTCCGCAAACCATTAGCGGAAATGTCCAATCCCAACGGCGCACCAATCGATTCGATTTCGTATATCACATCAGTCGCAGCGATCAAGGTTAAATAACGCAAGCTTTCTGCGCCAGGCAATTGTTTCGATGCGGTTCGTAGCACTGGCCCTAATTTATCCCAAGATTGATTAAAAAACCCTCTAACGGGGTCATTTTTACCAATTTCAGCTTGAGTTAAACCTTCTTCAAAGGCAATACCGGCTTCTTGCATCAACTCTTGCAACGTGGCTTTGGTTTCTGCCGATTGTGCGTCCAGTGGCGGTTGATCCAAGCTTTTTTCCAAGGTTAATTGCCAGCCCAACCAAGCCGATTGCCATTGTTGTAACTCGTCTGGGGAAAAAGCTGCTACCGGCATTTTTGCGGTCTTCTTGGTTTTTAAGCCGTTAAAACCAATCGATAACTGCAAGGCTTTGTCATTGGCTTCGACTTTTTTAAAGCGCAAGCTGTTGACGACCTCGTTCAATTTATCGGTATCGTCGGCATCAATATAGGACGTTAAAGTTTTAATAATTTCAGGGCGCGATTCATTGAGATCAATTTTTAACTCTGCCAATTTTGGTTGTACCGCCTTATTGATTAAATCCTGCAACTGGCCAATATTCAAGGCTTGGCCGTTGTTATCAAACGCATTGATTTGGGTAACCGGAAAACTCAAAACATTACCGCTGGCATCCAAAGTGGGCTTTTGAAAGGTTTGTAAAACCCCGCTCCATTCAACTGCCGGAATACATTTACCACCCAGCGTCATGCCGATACGGGCGTGAAGATGGTTATCGATTTTGACTTGGCCTTGTTCGCCATCAATTTGCGGATTCGATAAGTCCAAAAAGCTGCATTGCTTACCGTCTTTCCAAACTCGCGCCGTGCCACCTTCCCCAGTATAAAGCTGGCTCATCAAGACATTACGAATCAAACCGTAGTCCATTGGCACCGAAAGCTTGGTTTCTGCGGCTTGACCGCTGGTTGCCAAAGTTAATCCGGCGGCGAGGAATAAACTGCGAAAAGTGGCCATATAAATCTCCTGATTAATTAAGCTCGGCAATCCCGCGATAGCCGGATGAAATCGGATAACGACGGTCACGGCCAAAAGCCCGTGGCGTAATGCGAATCCCCGGCGGCGATTGCCGACGTTTGTATTCATTGCGATCAACCAAACTAATCGCCCGCACCACCGCTTCTTGCGGATAACCCAAAGCGATAATCTCGCTGGCTGATTTATCTTGCTCGATATACAGAGCCAAAATCGGGTCCAAAATCGGGTAAGGCGGCAAGGAATCTTCGTCTTTTTGATCCGGTGCTAATTCGGCTGACGGTGGACGGGTAATCACCCGTTCTGGAATCGCTGGCGACAATGTATTGCGGTATTCGGCCAATTGATAAACCATTAATTTTGAAACATCTTTCAATGGCGCAAAACCACCCGCCATATCGCCATACAAAGTGGCATAGCCAACACTCATTTCGCTTTTATTACCGGTGGTTAATAGCAATTTGCCTTGTTTATTCGACATCGCCATCAACAATACACCGCGGCAACGGGCTTGGATATTTTCTTCGGTGGTATCTTTTTTACTGCCAACAAATAACGGTTCCAACATTTGAGTAAACGCCAACACCGCTGGTTCAATCGCAATCGTATGATATTTAACCCCCAACCACTCGGCTTCTAATCGCGCATCTTCGTTACTCATGTCTTGGGTGTAACGCGATGGCATTAACACTGCTTCGACCTTATCCGCCCCCAAAGCATCAACCGCTAAAGCCAATACCAAAGCCGAATCTATGCCACCCGACAAGCCTAAAATCGCGCCTTGAAAACCATTTTTACGCACATAGTCTTTAATGCCCAACACCAAGGCTTTGTATTCACTCGCCACCGCTTGGTAATGCGCGGCAATGCTGGCCGGTTGCGGTTGCTTATCAACAAATTCAACCACTGCCAACTGTTCAGCAAATTCGGCAGCACGGAAACTGACTTCACCGTGTTGATCCAGCACGAACGAAGCACCGTCAAAAATCAACTCATCTTGTCCACCGACTTGGTTGACATACACCAACGGCAAACCCGCTTGTTTAACCTGTTCGCCAATGATTTCTTCACGTTGATGCACTTTGCCAGCGTGGAAAGGCGAAGCATTCAGCGCCAAAATAATCTCCGCCCCCGCTTCACGGTTACGGGCAATAATTCCAGCTTGCCAAATATCTTCACAAATCGTCAGCGCCAGCTGGGTGTTTTTAACTTCAATCAAGCACAACTGATGACCGGCATTGAAATAGCGCTGTTCATCAAACACACCGTAATTGGGTAAGGCTTGTTTGTGATATTCCGCTATCACTTGACCGTTCGACAATGCCGAGGCGCTGTTATACAAGCGTTTACCGTGTTGCTGGGGACAACCAATCACCGCAACAATGCCATCTGTGTGCAATTTGATTTCATCCACCGCACGTTGAGCTTGGCGAATAAAATCAGGCCGTAACAGCAAATCTTCGGGTGGATAACCCGTCACCGATAATTCGGGGAATACCACTACATCGGCTTGCTGCTGTTTAGCTTCATCGATGGCGGCAATGATTTTGGCGGTGTTGGTTTTTATATCGGCAACTGAAAAATTCAGCTGCGCTAAAGCAATTTTGATCGACATGGTTTTATTTTAAAAACTGATAAAGTTTCGCATTGCGAAGCTGTTTTAATGTCGGTTCTCGCACCGACAGGCGAGTTACTTTTCTTTGCATGGCCAAAGAAAAGTAACCAAAAGAAAGGCCACCCGACCGCCGCTTGCATCCTGCGCACCGAAGCTTTTGCTGGGGGTTGGCAAAAGGGGCTTCCTGCCCCTTTGCCAACTCGCCGCATCCATGCGGCGACCCGAACGGGCTATTCCCAGCAAAAGCTTCGGTGCTCGGCGCGGCAGACGGGAGTTTATCCTCCACCAGCTTACTTGAGTTATTCAGCAGTTGTAGGATCGATAATGGTTTTAATCTGTTCAATGCGATTAGCCGGAAAACCACCCTGCA
>JBJSYX010000441.1:0-4077 GCA_046090005.1 Methylomonas sp.
GGGGACGTTATTTTTTGTTGGTGCCTAGGCATATCAATGTTGGGTAGTTTTTGAACACACGACCAGACTGGGTTTTTAACCCAGTCTAAGCTGTTTACAGCTATCGAAAAGTAATTTGAAACTTAAAAGACAGGATAAATATCCCATCTTGCTCGGGCCTTACTTCGACTAGCAATTAGCAACAAGGGTATCCCCCCCCCAATTAACGCTAATGACTATCCGCCACTTTTTTATCATCGTCCAAAAAGTCGCGATAGTTGATTGAAATTTTTAAACCAGCAAACCGCCCTGACATTTTGACTAATTCATCGGTATTTTTATCAAACATGATTTTAACTTCACTAATCGCTCTATCTTCATAACCTTCTTCGATATTTTTGGCATCGAGTTTGAACATATAACGATAAATTTGCAGTTTTTCCTCGTCGATAATTTCCAAAGGCTCACCTAGTTGCTTAACGACAGCGGCTTTTTTCGGTAAATCAGCGGCAATTTTTTGTGCTAGCTCGGCTTTGGCGCGAAGTTGTTTTTTCTCTTCGTTAATTTCAGCACCACCTAAAGAACGAAACGAGGCTTCTAAAAATTCAGCAGGGGCAATTTGTAAGAACATCTTAGAAAATGTCCAATCGTTAACCCGATCTTCTTTACCAAAGGTTAAATCGCAATAGAAACTAATTTCAGGCTCGACCAACTTATTATCTTTATCAACTTTGCGAAATAAATAATGCCAAAGCTTGTTACCATCAACGGTTCTCGTTTCGCTAGTCGGTTGCAATTTGGCCAAGGCAACAAAGTCTTCGCTGAATAATTTTGGCTCTTTAAAGTGAACGGTAAAATCTTCTTTAGCGCTGACTGCAAAATAGCGATCAAATTCGCTCATCTGCCGATAAGTTTGTGCTGCGTGTATCCAATGTAAGCAACCTGTCATGCTGATTAACATCGAAAAAATAAATAACAAGCGTAAATAGCGGCTGATTTTTTTCATGTCAGACTCAATGTAAAGTGTTTGATTCTGGCGATAGTTCGCCAGCGGGGTTAGTCAGTAAATTTTCGACATCGACTTTGTCAAAGCGATGTTGTGCGCCGCAGAACTGGCAATCAACTTCGACCTCTGGTCGTTCTTTTAGAATTTCTTCTAGTTCAACGCGGCCTAAAGCAGCTAAGGTTTCGGAAATTTTTTGTCTTGAACAACCGCAGTGAAATACCACGGGATCGGGCTCGTAGAGTCTGACTTGCTCTTCGTTAAATAAACGGTGTAACAGCGTTTCGCAATCGAGGTTTAATAGTTCGTCAGCGGTTACTGTATTGGCTAACATTTCGATGCGCTCCCAATCCAATTTGTCTTTTTTGTCGCCAGGAAGTTCCTGAATAAATAAACCAGCGGCGTGGGTTTGATTGGCAAACAACCAGAGTCGGGTGTCGAGCTGTTCTGATTGTACAAAATAGTTTTTTAAGACGTCGGCGAGATTATTATCTTCAACCCCGACAATGCCTTGATAACGTTCACCGTTTTCAGCTTCGACAGTCAGGACTAAGCGGCCTGAGTCACCGATCATCTCTTTAAGATTGGTTTTGGTGACGACCGTTTCGCTACGCACTAAACCACGAATTTTCTGATCGTTAGTCGCTTGCGCAACCAAGGCAGTGAGTTCACCAGTCCCCTGCACTTGCATAATTAAAGAACCACTGAATTTGATAGTCGCAGAAAGCAGGGCAACCGCTGCTAAGGCTTGACCTAGTTGCGAATCTACATCTGAGTTGGCTAGGATTTGATGCTGTTTAGCTTGTTGCAAGCTGTCTTGCAAACGCACCCATTCACCGCGTACGTTGTGTTGTTCAAAAATAAAGCGTCTTAGGCAATCTTGTTGGATCATGGCATTAATGTCTTGTGTTATGAATGCGGTGATTATAATCGCCGTTTACTGGGTTTTTTGAATTAGGACGATAACTAATGAGTTTTCTATTTAAAAAAACAGCAATGCCAAACCCTGACGATGCGTTGCCAGGCCGCTCAGAGCCAATGCAGGTTGCTAACCAACATTGGCTAAATGGCAATCCGATTGTGCCGCCATTTCCTGCACATTTAGTTCAGGTTATGTTTGGCATGGGTTGTTTTTGGGGAGCGGAACGTAAGTTTTGGCAACAAAATGGGGTGTTTAGCACAGCAGTTGGTTATGCAGGTGGTTATACGCCTAACCCCACTTATCAAGAACTTTGCACGGGATTGACGGGACATGCAGAGGTAGTTTTAGTGGTATTTGATCCTGAAACGATTAGCTTTAAAGATTTGTTGGCAATTTTCTGGGAGTCTCATAATCCTACCCAAGGGATGCGTCAGGGCAATGATATTGGCAGTCAATACCGCTCGGTTATCTATTGTTATAGTGATGAATACTTGGAAATGGCTATGGCCAGTAAAACGCATTATGAGCAACAAATAAGCAGCTTGGGTGTGCCAGCCATTAGCACCGAAATTAGCTTGGCACCGGTTTTTTATTATGCTGAAACCGAACATCAACAGTACTTAGCCAAGCATCCTGATGGTTATTGCGGCTTGGGTGGCTTAGGGGTGGGTTTTAAAAAATCAGTGTTTATTTAACTAATAGATGTTTTAGCATTTATCGCTAAGGCATTATCACGATTGAAATTATTTTTACGCTTGACTGTTAAGGGTTATTTCTAATTGACATTTAGGAAAAAATCCTTCAATTTACGCATCTGGTGTGACTATCAAACTGCGCTAGACTTATGTCGAAAAAAGCATCAGTGGGTAATCATCCAACAAAGCTTTAAAACTAATATTAGTCTTAACAACACAAAATCGTACTCTGTCTAATCCACAGATTACCAGGAGGATACATATGAAGAAGCCTGTAAAAAGCTGGCTACTTGCATCAACTGTAGCTACTTTACTTGCTGCACCCACTGTTTCTACTGCTAACAGCGACCTTGAAAAGTTGACACAAAACCCTGCTAACTGGGCAACTTGGGGCGGTGACTACGCAGGTACTCGTTATAGCCAGTTGTCGCAAATTAACACTCAAAACGTTAAAACTTTGCAACCAGCTTGGTCTTTCTCAACCGGCGTTTTACGTGGTCATGAGGGCGGTCCTTTGGTTGTTAACGGCGTTCTTTTCGTTCACACACCGTTCCCTAACACTGTTTACGCTATCGACCAAAAAACTAAAGCAGTTATTTGGGAATTCACACCAACTATGGATGCTGACGTTACTATCCCTGTAATGTGCTGCGATACCGTTAACCGTGGTTTAGCTTACGGCGACGGCAAAATTTTCTTACAACAATCTGATACAGTTTTAACCGCTTTGGATGCCAAAACCGGCAAACGTGTATGGAGTGTTCAAAACGGTGACCCAAAATTGGGTATGACCAACACTAACGCACCTATCGTTGTTAAAGACAAAGTGATCACTGGTATTTCTGGTGGTGAGTTTGGTGTTCGTGGTTTCTTGGCTGCTTATGACATCCGTTCAGGCAAATTAGCTTGGAAAGGTTACAGCATGGGTCCAGATAAAGACACCTTGTTGAAAGCTGGCAAATCTACAACTTGGCAAGATGGCAAAGTGACTCCAGTTGCGGCTGACTCAGGTATCAGCACTTGGAAAGGCGACCAATGGAAAATTGGTGGCGGTACAACTTGGGGTTGGTATTCTTATGACCCTAAATTGAACTTGGTCTATTACGGTTCAGGTAACCCTTCTACTTGGAACCCAGTACAACGTCCAGGCGATAACAAATGGTCTATGTCATTGTGGGCTCGTGACGCTGACACCGGTGAAGTTAAATGGGTTTACCAAATGACTCCACACGACGAGTGGGATTATGACGGTATCAACGAAACCGTTTTGGTTGACCAAGAAGTTAAAGGCAAAATGCACAAAACTATCGTGCATTTCGACCGTAACGGTTTTGGCTATACATTAGACCGTGTGACTGGTGAATTGTTAGTTGCTGAAAAATTCGACAAATCAGTGAACTGGGCAAGCCATGTTGATATGAAAACAGGTCGTCCTGAAGTTGTTGCAAAATACAGTACAGAGCAAAACGGTGAAGACG
>JBJSYX010000442.1:0-3726 GCA_046090005.1 Methylomonas sp.
GTTTTTTAAGGCTTCGCGGTTTTCGGCTTTAATAATCGAACCGCCACCAGTGGCCATCACAATCTCTGACATTTCGGTCAGCTCTTTGATTACTTCTTGCTCGCGAACCCGAAAACCGTCTTCACCTTCGTGAAAAAAAATGGTGGGAATATCAACACCGGTTAAGTCTTCAATCACCTTGTCACTATCGTAAAACGGTCGTTGCAGTGCCCGAGCTAATTGTTTGCCAATCGTAGTTTTGCCAACGCCCATCAAGCCGATAAGGTAAATATTATCCAGTTTTTTCATAACAATCGGCGATTCTAGCGCATTAAAAGTCCGGCATTATGCCCCCTTTTAAACGCTAGTGACATTTTATCTGGTCTAAAAGTCGACCAAACCGTGTTGGTGTTTAATTTTATTGGGTTTAACGATAGATAGCGTAAATCCTTTGTTTTTCTGCAGTGTATCCACCTGAAATTGCGCGGCAATTTGGCTTTGAATTTTTTCGGCCATCGCTTTGCGATCAGCCGCATCGCGAATTGGGCGACCGACAACGATGTAATCCGCACCGTTTTGAATCGCTTGTTCAACGCTAACCGCGCGTTTTTGGTCGTCATCTTCGCGGTTATCGACAGGTCTGATGCCTGGGGTGATGACTAATAAGCGTTCGCCTAATTGTTCCCGAATCATCGCTACTTCCAAGCCAGAAGAAACAATGCCATCACAGCCGATTTGCAGAGCGCGTTTGGCGCGTGACAGTACCAACTCTTTCACATCGCATTGAAAGCCTAAATCATCCAAATCGCCACGGTCTAAGCTGGTTAACGCTGTAACCGCCAATACTTTTAAATCACCTTTGGCAGCGGCAGCGGCTTCCATAATCGAATCGTTGCCGTGGATAGTGGCTAAATCAACGCCTTTGCTACTTAACGCTTTGATTGCACGACCAACGGTAGCCGGAATATCGAAAAACTTAAGATCGACAAAGACTTTTTTATCACGTTCTTTGAGCCATTCAATAAAGCCAAAATAGTCACCCGACATGAAAATTTCCATGCCGACTTTATAAAAAATCACCGCATCATCCAGTTCTTCAACCAAGGCTTTGGCTTCGTCAATGCTGGAAACATCCAGCGCCATGATTAAACGTTCGCGGCTAGGAATGGCTTTAGTGGAGATAAAGGTTGAATTTGTCATGCTGGGGTTCCGAAAAGTGTATGTAAGTGAATTTTAGCCGATGTGTTGGTTTACCACATCAAATCATCAGGAATTTGATAGTCCGCATAAGGGTCGTCTTCGGCCAGAGTAGCTTGGCTGATTTGATTGAGAACTACCACTCGATTAGCATCTCGATCTTGAATTTTGCGGGCAATTTCAGCCGGAACAATTTCATAACCACTATCTAAACCAATGATTCCCGCTCGACCATTGATTAAAGCTTCGCGGACTTTTTCGCTGACATAAACGGTTTTGACTTTGTTTTGGTGGTTAAACTGATACGCCAAGCCGTTGCTGTCCTGTTCAATCCGATTTAATTGGCTGATTTGCACAATCTGCGCCGCTAAAGCTTTTTGTGCTTCGGCTTGTTGTTTTAAACGGTTTAATTCGCGGTCACGTTCGGCTTGTTGCTGACGGGCTTGTTCGGCGCTCAGTTTGATTTCATCGACCATTTCCACGCCATTATTGCGTTGGACTTTGGCCTGTTTACGTTTTTCGGTTTTGATCTGTTTGGCTTTGGCATCGCTGGTTAGGCCGGATTTTAGGAGTTGGTCTTGTAAAGATAAGGTGGGTGTTTTTTTCATAGTTAGTTTGGCTATTAATTTAGTTTTTGATGTTACACAATCTAGCTTAAAACTATGATGCTAGATTTATTGTATTTAGGAGCTGAATTTATAACTATTTGAAACAATATTTCACTGCTTCTTGAGCTTGATAGCCATAATTACTTCGAGGATGACTATTTCTACCTAACCATTGAGGTATCAAGGCTCCTTGTGAAGCGAAATGCTCTACATGAACGACTACGATCTTTCCATCTGTGTATGCTATTTGATTTAGCCAACTCCAATTACCACCTCGTGCAGCCTTATATAACTCAAAAGATGTTTTCACATAATTTAGCTTTGTACCAAGACCAAACATAACCACAAGCTTTGTTTGGCTAGGTAAATCCATCAAAAAATTTTCAGTACAATTTTTTGTGACTCGCTGACCAAATGAGGTTGCGATAAACTTGTCAAGCATTCCTCCGCCAGAACCTTTCCACGTAGATTCTTTTTCATCATAGCGCTCTACAGTACATCTAATTAATGAGCCAAAATGAAATTTTCCGGATTTATCCGCAATCGCATTGTTTATACTTTCGGCATAATTTTGATCTTTAAGGGTAGATAAAACACCTATGTGAGTTAAGATTTTTCCAACGTTGGATCTACTTCCTTTATAAGCAATTTCGTCATGAGTTGTTCTGTCCAATGCTCCTGCTTGAGTTGGTCCTTTAGAGAAACCAAGCACAATAATTTCAGCCTCACTATTTCCCCAGCTCAGTGGGTTTGCTGTAATTCTCCAATTACCTTCTGTGCATTTTGTTTTATCAAAATCAATTGAAGTTGCTGAATAGCATTTCTTACAATCAATGCGCCCGTGATTAGGTAGTTTATTCATGATTTATAATATCGGTTAAGTAATGTGGCTAGTATTTTTAATTCGATGGTGTTGGTGTAATGTTGTAATAATTCGATCTGATTCTCCGCAAACAATCGCCAATCCTGATAATTTATCAATAGCGTGGCGAAGCTCTATCAAAGTCTTATTTGTAATGTAAGCAAAATTTGTTCCTCCTTTTTGATATTCATGCCTACCAAATTCTTCAATCAAGCGAATTTGTATTTCACTAATTGCTCTTTGTTGCATCCGTTTTTTTGCATGTGTTGTCGTATTAATTTTTTGCATAAAATTTCGTGAGTTAATCAAAATTGTTTTCACGAAGAGTTGATAGTTCTTCACCAAAAAACACACGCATCACGCAAGATAAAAACTCTTTTCTATCTAGTTGATAAAAATCGGCTAATGGAAATACGGTATCCAAAGATAGGTTAAAAATTCCTGATTCGATTTCAGAAAGAGCATTAGTATCAATCGAAGGATGAAAGATGATTAATTTTTTTATATCTTCGCATAAACTCAATTTTTTCCGTTTCTCTGTTAAGAAAGCGCCAAAAATTGCTGGAGTAGATATATCCTTTAAATCATGAAATGTGTCACCTGCAATGATAGTTCGTTTAAAACCTCTGCGAGAATTAAGCCATTTTCTGGCACAAGCGTTATCGACAGAGGGGCCGAAATCAGATTTGTATGCAATTAGCTCTCCAGAACTGATCGCATTACGTACGGTTCGAACATCAACCCCAGCGAGTAATGCTAATTTCTCAATTAACACATTTTCACCATCATCCAGAGCAAATCGACCATCTCCAAGAGCGATGATCATTTCCCATTCTGGAGCATAGTGTGTGTTTTCTGTCTTGATAAATGATAGAACCTCCGCTCCATCTATGACTATATCTGTAGGATCGGAGTCATTGATTACGCCATCAACTGCATAGTCGTAGAGTATTGAAAGTGTTTGCCACGCATCTGATGAGCGTACATGATGTTTTGCCGATACCTCATCTGCAGCGGATTTAAAGAGGTGATATTCCCCGTGTTCTACTCCAAAAAACTGATTCCAAACATCATTAATTT
>JBJSYX010000443.1:0-2257 GCA_046090005.1 Methylomonas sp.
GGCGTGGTGCGATTAAAGGTTCTTGTGGCGGTACTGGAAATTGTATTTGCAAAACTAAATGCGATAAACGAAAAAAGATTGAAGCTGAGCAAGAAATTAACGCCTAATCAATTTCCAATCTTGATGCAATTGGGTCATTGTGCAAAAACCATTCAAAATCCAAAGTCGTTATCAACCCGCTGGTGATCAGCCAACCGCGATTAAACAATTGGTCGAAGGTTTGAATCACGGTGAATTGCATCAAACCTTATTAGGGGTAACTGGTTCCGGTAAGACCTTTACTGTTGCTAACGTGATTCAACAAACCCAGCGCCCAGCGATGATTATGGCGCCGAATAAAACCCTTGCCGCTCAGTTGTACGGGGAAATGAAAGAGTTTTTCCCTGAAAACAGCGTTGAATATTTCGTTTCTTACTACGACTACTACCAACCGGAAGCCTATATTCCAGCTTCGGATACCTTCATTGATAAAGACGCTTCGCTAAATGAACATATTGAGCAAATGCGTTTGTCAGCCACTAAAGCCTTGCTCGAACGTCGTGACACCATAGTAGTTGCCACCGTTTCTGCTATTTACGGTTTGGGCGAGCCTGAATCGTATTTTCAAATGGTGTTGCACTTGGTGCGTGGTGACATGATTAAGCAGCGCGATATTTTGCGCCGTTTGGCAGAAATGCAATACACCCGTAATGATATTGAATTGCGCCGTGCGACCTATCGGGTTAGAGGAGAGGTGATTGATGTATTTCCGGCCGAATCCGAAGAACAAGCGCTACGAATTGAGTCATTTGATGATGAAATTGAACGCTTATCGATGTTTGATCCATTAACGGGCGAAATTTTGCAGCGGATTTCTCGCTTTACCATTTATCCGAAAAGTCACTATGTCACCCCGCGCGAACAGTTATTGATTGCGGTGGAAAAAATCAAGCAGGAGCTGTCGGAGCGCCTAACGGAATTACGCGATAACCATAAATTAGTCGAAGCTCAGCGCTTAGAACAACGGACTTTGTTTGATATTGAGATGATTCTGGAAGTGGGTTATTGCTCAGGTATCGAAAATTATTCGCGGCATTTATCGAGCCGCCCTGATGGCGAATCACCGCCGACCATGTTTGATTATTTGCCCAAAGATGGCTTGGTATTTATTGATGAAAGCCATGTCACGGTGCCGCAAATTGGTGCAATGTACAAAGGCGATCGCTCGCGAAAAGAAACTTTAGTCGAATATGGCTTTCGTTTGCCTTCGGCTTTGGATAATCGGCCTTTACGCTTTGAAGAGTTTGAGAAAATTGTTGGGCAGCGGATTTATGTATCCGCCACGCCAGGACCTTACGAAAAAGAGCATTCCGGTGCTGTAGTAGAGCAAGTGGTTAGGCCAACCGGTTTGGTCGATCCGTTGATTGAAGTAAGGCCAGCAACGACACAAGTGGATGATTTGTTGTCGGAAATTAACAAACGAGTGGCGTTGGAAGAACGGGTTTTAGTAACCACTTTAACCAAACGCATGTCGGAAGATTTAACCGATTATCTATTGGAGCATGGCATCAAAGTTCGTTACTTACATTCTGATATTCAAACCGTGGAGCGGGTAGAGATTATTCGTGACCTGCGTTTGGGGGTGTTTGATGTATTGGTGGGGATTAACTTATTACGAGAAGGTTTAGATATTCCCGAAGTGTCGCTGGTGGCGATTTTGGATGCCGATAAAGAAGGCTTTTTAAGATCGCAAGTGTCCTTGATTCAAACCATAGGCCGCGCCGCGCGAAATTCTAAAGGCAAAGCGATTTTATACGGTGACAAAATCACTCGTTCGATGCAGCTCGCTATTGAAGAAACGCAGCGCCGTCGGGCGAAACAGGAAGAGTTCAATCAGTTAAATCATATTCAACCGAAAACCGTGTTTAAGTCAGTGACCGATATTTTGGAATTATCGATTCCCGGTTCTGGCGGCTCAATATCGAGTACTCGGGCGAAAGTAGCAGAGCCAGCGGCTGAATACAAACCATTAACGCCAAAACAAGCAGCGAAAACCCTGAAGCAGTTGGAAGATAAAATGTACCAACATGCTAAAAATCTGGAGTTTGAAGAAGCAGCAAGGGTGAGGGATCAGATTAAGTTATTGCAAGCGGAGATGGGTGTTTAACTGACGATTACTGAAGAGTAATTTTGAGATGGGTTAATAAAACCCATCTCAAGGTCTGAGGTTTTGTTAGTAAACATCTCTCACATAACGTTTATCTTTTTTCAGTTGATT
>JBJSYX010000444.1:0-5332 GCA_046090005.1 Methylomonas sp.
CTCTAGTCCGGCTACAAAACGAATTACACTTGAAAAATCAATATCAACACCGGCTTCAATCAATTGCGTGCTAAAACACAATACCGGCAAGCCAGCATCTAATCGAGCTCGCATCTTTTGAAATGCCGCTTGTCGATGAGCCGGACATTGACTGGTACTTAGATGAAATAGACTGTCTTTATCAACCGACTCCATACAACGTAAATACAATTGTCTCGCCCAGACTTTGGTATTGACGATAATCAAACAGTTGCCGTATTCGTTAAACTCTTGCAAAGCCAAATCGGTGATTTCTTGTTCAGTCCAGCCACCATTTTTTGTTTTATCGCTGATTAAAACTCGCTTTAGTTGATCAAATAACGCTGGCGCATCATCCATTAACTCCGGCGATTCAGATAGCAACAATTGGCCTTTTTCGGCTGCTTTGAGCTTATCCAATAGCGGCTGGGTTGCCGTACACAACAGCACCGTTGTTTTAGTTTGATGACTAAGGAAATTTAAGGCATTGCAAAACAAATGCGTACAGCGAATCGGCAAAGTTTGGATTTCATCGAAAATAATCACGCTGTTTGCTAATTGATGTAAACGTCTAACTCCACGAGTACCACTACTAAACAAAGTTTCTAAAAACTGCACCATGGTTGTTAAAACAATCGGCGAATCCCAGTTTTCCGAAGCTAATTTGCTATGCCATGTTTGTTGCTCTGGCTCTAGGTTACTGTGATGCTCTAAAACCCAAGGCAAGAGATCACTTTCCTTTTCAATCACTTTTCGGATGACATCCGCATTTTGTTCAATGATTGAGGTGTATGGAATAACGTAAACAATCCTTTCTAAACGATGGATTTTGGCGTGATGAATGGCATAACGCAAACTAGCCAAGGTTTTGCCGCCACCAGTTGGAACTGTTAATGTGTAAATGCCCTGCGGATCATTAGCTCGTTGTTTACAGTTATCAGAAATACGCTGGCGAATCAAATCAATTGGCTGCTTAGCTGGAAATTGACCTAAAAAACTCTCTACTCGATCAACGGCAATCTCCCAGTTGACTCGGCGATTTCTGTACCCCGCCTGTTCTATATTTTCAAAATCAGCACTATTAATCCGGTCTGCATCAATTAGACAGCTAAATAAAAATCGAGTCCAAAATCCTAGATAAAACCAAAAAATCATTGGTGAGTTTTGGCGCTTCGCTAATGTAATCAGTTGATCGAATTGCTTTTGCATTGCGCTCAGCAAGTTTTTATCGGCTAATTGTTGAGCGTGTTGAATAATTTCAGGCGAGGCATTTTGCTGACATTCTTCTAAATGGGTGTAGTTATCAGGCTTATTCATTCGCTCTTTAAAGCCGTTTGTTCCATCTAGCTTTAAACAATCGATTAAACCACTGTGATGAGAGGCAACACATAACGCCATGATCTGGACAAATAAATTATCTTTTGGATCATTAAATTGACCAAGGGTGTGCCATATCCATTGAGCACCTGCGCTGGAATGATCAATTTTCCCTTTCAAAGATTTTGCATCAACGTAGGATTGATCAATATCTGGCTCAAGCAAGCCTGTCGCAGAGTGAATGTAATTTTGGAACTGTTCGCTGTATTTACCAAAATCATGCAGTAAACCAATCAACTCACCAGCCTGATCAACGCCAAGCTTTTGCGCCAACTGTTTACATATCGCAGCAACTTCCTGCAAATGGGTTTCTAAAGCTTGCTGAGTTTGGTCGGATTCACGAACATGAGCAATGTAGGCTCGAGATGGGTTTTGCATTATTCACTTTATAAATTTGTGTCTAGGGCATACATCAAAAATCTTCCCGTGAAATATCCTGTCCTTCCGCAGTGCGTAGCTCCTCGGCGAAAGGCGCGTCTTGCCAGATACCGGCTAATGCTTTGATGGAATTTGGCCAAGTTGTGACTGTTTTTTCATCAATAATTTTTTGTAACCATTGATGAGTAGAAAGACCCGCTGTTTTAGCTGCGGCGTTAATTTTTGCTTCTGTGGTTTCGTCTATTTCTAATAGCAATTGTTTCATTGTCACCTCGATAACCGTTAATCTAGGATATTAGCTCGGATAGTTTAATCCTCAGTCCAATTAGTATTAAAACATTTCACCCCATACTTTCCAGCTCTAACAAAAATAGTTAACCGCGCTTACAACACCAATTGATTAATTTCATCATCCTGCAAATAACACCCCGGATCCTCCGCCCAGAAATCCCCTGTCATTTGCTGCGCTCTAGTGCGGGTGTTGCCGTTACAAATCGCTTGATAATCACAACTGGCACAGCGGCCTTTTAACGGTCTGGGCGAGGCTTTTAAACCGGCCATTAACGGGTCGGAAACATCCTGCCAGATTTCAGAAAAGGGGCGTTGTTTGACGTTGCCGAGGTTGTAATGCCACCAAAACGTGTCGGGGTGGACGTTGCCGAGGTTGTCGATATTGGCGACGTTGACCCCAGAAGCATTGCCGCCCCATTGCTCTAACTTGGCTTGGACATGCTCGGCGCGTTCGGGGAAGTGGCGTTTGACCCAGTGTAAAAAATACACGGCGTCGGCGTCGTTATTGCCGGTTACCACTTCGCGATGTAATCCTTGCTGTTCCCACGCCAAAGCTTTGTCAAACAAAGCGTCCATCACTTGCCGAGTTAATAAAAACTCGGCATCGTCTTTGCGGTTTTTGTTGCCACGTCCGCCGTAATTAAGGTGCGAGAGATAGAATTTATCGATGTCTTCATCATCCATCAATTGCAGCATGGCCGCAAAATCGCTGGCGTTGTCTTGGGTTAAGGTGAAGCGTATTCCGGCTTTAATACCGTATTCACGACATAAACGAATTCCGGCTAATGAGGCATCAAAAGAGCCTTGTTTTTGGCGAAATTTGTCGTGCGCATCACGCATACCATCCAGACTGACGCCGATATATTGGTAATTGATAGCTGCGATTTGCTCGATATTGTTGGGGGTAATCAAAGTGCCGTTGCTGGATAAGGCGACATAAAAGCCCATGTCTTTGGCGCGTTGTGAGATGGCGAAAATATCGGGATGTAGCAAGGGTTCGCCGCCGGACAAAATCAACACGGGGACTTTAAAGGCTTTTAAGTCGTCCATGACTTGGTAAATTTCGCGGGTGCTTAATTCACCCGGGAAATCAATGTCTGCCGAGGTGGTGTAGCAATGTTTGCAGGTTAAATTACAGCGGCGGATTAAATTCCAAATCACCACCGGCCCTGAGGGTTTGCGCGGCGCGGTTAGGGGTGTGGGATGGACTACTTCACGCATGTATTGGCTTAATCGAAACATTATCCCGCTATCCTTAATCCAGTTTTTTTGAGAATTTTGCTGCTGTATAACACTTGATAATCACGAGCATGAGCGCCCAATAATTCGGCAATCATTGCGACCTGTTGTTCGGCAGCAGCTTCGGTTTTGCCGTGTACCATCGCGAACAGGTTATAGCGCCAATCCGGTAAATGTCTTGGCCGATGGTAGCAATGACTGACAAACGGCAAGGCGGCGACTTGTGCGCCCAACTCATCAATCAAAGCATCGTCAACATCCCACACTGTCATGCCGTTGTAGCGGTAGCCGATTTTGTAATGATTGGGCACCGCGCCAATCCGACGAATCACACCGCTATCCTGCATCGCAGTCATCCGTTGCATGACTTGCTCGGCGCTGATGCCTAATTGTTCGGCCAGCGCTTGATAGGGCTCGGCAATTAGCGGCAAACCGGCTTGGGTGGCTTGGATAATTTGTCTGTCGATGGCGTCCATGATTAAGCCTCTAGCTGTAAGCCGACGTAGTATTCGCTGATTTTGGGCATGTTATAAACCCTTAAACCGGTTTGCTGTTCGATGTTGGCAATCACGCTGGCGACTTGTTCGCGGTGTTCGGTGGCGAGGACAAACCACATATTCAGGGCGTGGTTGCGGGCGTAGTTGTGGGCGACTTCGGGGAAGGCGTTAACGATGTCGGTGACTTCTTCAAACCGATCATCTGGCACTTTGATTGCCGCCAGCGTTAACGCGCCCCCCATTTGTTCGGCATGAAATAACGGCCCAAATCGGCTTAACACACCGTCGGCTAATAATTTTTCTAGCCGCGTTAATAATTCGGTTTCGTCTATACCCAAAATTTCAGCGACTTGTCGATAAGGCGAGGCGCAAATCGGAAAGCCCTGTTGTAAATAATTGATAATGCGTTTATCGAGCTGGTCCATAAGGCTAAGGTTTAAGTTGATAAATCGCGCCACGTTGTTTGAAACAGCGGCGACTAAACAGGATTTCACTGCGATATTGGCTTAACTCACAGACTTGTTGCAACGCCGACCATTGCTGTAACACCGTGTCGCGGTCTTTGCCGTGAATCATGCAATACAGGTTATAAGGCCAGCGTTCACCTTGTTGCGGGCGTTGATAACAAAGATTAACGAAGCTGTGATGGATGATTTTGGCGGCTATGCTGTCAATCAAAGCCATTGGTACTTCGATCACAATCATGGCATTGGCGCGATAACCGAGCGGACGATGTTTGACCACAACGCCCCAGCGTTTAATCAACGCTTGGTCTTTTAACCGCGCCAGCCGTTCAATCACTTGCTGTTCGTCTATTCCCAATTGCTCGGCAATTTGCAAATAAGGCCTAGCGACGATGGGCAAGCCTTGCTGAACGGCGGCCAGCAATTGGTAATCTAACTCATCAATCATTGAGGTTTAGCTCGAATCCTAGATTGATGTAGTAATCAGCCAGCATCGGCAATAACATCGCCGCATAGCCGGTTTGTTGTTCAATCTCGCTTATCAGGGTTGCTAATTGCGCGACATCATCGGCCATTAACACGAACCACAGATTAAAGCGGTTTTCGCGTTCGTAGTTGTGGTTGACGTTGGGATAGGCGCTGATTAAATCAGCGACGCGCTGTAGATCCGCTTCGGGAATCGCCATAGCCACTAAAGCGCTGGCACCGATGGCGTTGGGGGCGATGACAGGCCCGATGCGGCTAATGTAGTTTTGCTGTGACAGACTTTGAAACGCCGATAACACTTCGGCTTCGCTGACGCCTAATTGTTCGGCGATAGTTTGATAAGGCGTTGCCGTTAACGGAAAATCCTGCTGATAGTTATTCAGCAATTGCTTGTGTAACGGCGATAGCATGAATCACAAACCCAGTTGATTGGCGCGATTGCTAAAGAAAATCCCGCTGGGCTTTTGCGCCGGTAATTGCGCGGTTTGTTTGAAATCTTCGGTGTCGTAAACCACGACTTTGTCTTCATCACGCACCGCCACCCAAACCGCTTCGCCGCGTGGCGTAAATTCCATGTGTAAT
>JBJSYX010000445.1:0-8240 GCA_046090005.1 Methylomonas sp.
CATCCAACATTTCATGACCACTGCTGGTTTCAACTTCGACAGCATTTGCAGTACCTTCGGGTGATACTTGGACTCTTAACATCACTTTACCGGTCCAACCGCGACTTTTGGCAATCGACGGATATTCTGGTTTTGGGTTAGTCAGATAATTGGCCTTGAAATTGGCTTCGGTAAAGTGTTCAACCGCCGGTGCGGCAGGAGCTGCAGGGGCTGGTGAAGCGGCGGCGGGTGTTGGTTGAGGCGGACTGACCGGTTCAACTGGCGCGAAATCCGGTGACTTTTGCACGATGGCTGGTGCTTTTTTGATGATGGGTTTAGGTAATGGTTTTTTGGGTGGTTCGACCGGTTTTGGTGGCGCAACCTGAGGTTTAGGTGCAGAAATAGTCACCATTGATACTTCCATCTGCAAGGCTTGAGCTGGGGTAAATTTTTCTTCGGGCGCAAAAAACCACATCAAGGCATAGATATGGATTAAAACCACTAATATGCTCAATAAACTCAACATATTGCTGGGTTTTTCTTCACCGAATAATTGAGCGATTAATGTCGAGCTATTACTAGCTATTGATATTTCGTTCCCGGAAATAGGGCGGTCGTGCACAGCGTTTCCCTTGCAATTTAATAAATGCGTAGACGGTTAAAATTTAAATAATTTGTTCAAACACGCCGTTCCCAACAACTGAGTTTTTGGGAACGGATTTAAGTTTTACAAATCTGCCAATGCTTTGAATTGATAGCCTTGGCCGGTTTGCCATGACAAATACAGATTATCACCATCACTGATTAGAAAACCATCATCAGCGCTTTCGCTGGTGCTAGTAACGGTTTTTGCGGTTGACCAAGTTTTACCACTATCGTTCGATTGAATTAATTTGAGTAAATTGTTTTGGCCATCAAATTCTGACCAGATAATGGCAACTTGCTCACCGATTGCCATAACGCTAGGGTGTTTTGCGCCTTGATTGCCAAAGGGGTAGGCTGCTGAAAAGCTTTTACCTTGGTCATTTGAATAGCCATAGAACAAGCCTTGATGATCAGTCGCACCGCTAAACCAAACCGAGTGATAAGTGCCATCGTTGGCAATTGACAAGGCAGGGCCGTGATGTGGGCAGGCTTCGATTTTCCAGTTGTCTTGGCTGGCTCGTTGTACAGGGCCAGGAGTATGCCAATCTTTGAATTTAACTAAAGCCTGATCGCGAATTTGGCCTTCAAAGACATGACGCCAGAGCACGACCGGCAGATTGTCGTTATCAATTGCAATCCCTAAACGACAACATTCGCAGCTGTGCGGTGCTAGTGGTTTGTTGGGATAAAAGCTTTGACCACCATTGTCCGACCAAGTGTAATAAACTGCGGTGCCTAAGAATTCTTGTTTATTCGCTTTTGCAAGTTCTTTATCGCGTGAATCTAACCATGCGATAAAAATCTCACCGTTTTTGCCGATTTCCAAGGCGTCAAAACGGTGGCCAATAATGTCTAAATTATCATTAACAGTGATGGGTTTAGAAAAACTGTTACCGCCATCTAATGAACGACTAAAACGAATGTTACCGGTATGACGTTTTTCCAGATTTTGCGTCCAAGTTAAGTAAATCGTGCCTTTGCTATCAAGTTTGATTTTTGGACGGTATTCGCCATGAGCGGCAATTGATTCTGCTTCGGGATTTACCTGAATGGGTTGCGAGAAATGTTTGCCTTGGTCGCCAGATGATTGCAGATAAATATGACCATCATTGACCCAAACTACCCAGAGTTTGCCTTGGCTATCGAAGCTGGCAGTGACGGTGTCCGAGCAACCAACATTTGGTAAATGCTTGGCATCTTTACACAAGGCTTTTAAATCAACAGCCGAGTTTGGGTTGATAGCGTGAGTATCGGCTGGTTTGATGGCATCGTGGCTGCAAGCGTTGAGTGCCAAACCAGCTAATACCAATAAAATAGGTTTTACAGTTTTCATGGATACTTAAAAAGACAGAAATTTCGCGAATGATAGCGGTTTTTAAAGCAGTAATGGCGGAATTAATTAAACTGTGTTTTTGACGTAACAATCTGTTTTTATTGTGCTATATCACGCAGTTTGATCGCTGACTTGGTTTTATTTTTCCAATACTTCAACTCGACTTTCCAGTTTTTTAAACTTTTGTAATAACTCGGGTAATTTGCTGAGTGCCGCCAATTCTTTCCATGCCACTTTGCGATCTTTAGCTGGACTGCCAAACACCTGGCTGCCAGCGGCGACATCTTGCGAAATACCGCTACGCGCCATTACTACTGCGCGAGTGCCGATTTTTACATGATCAGCAACCCCAGAACTGCCGGCCAAAATAGCGCCGTCTTCAATGGTACAAGAGCCAGAAATCCCGGATTGACCGCAAATAATCACATTACGACCAACGACATTGTTATGACCAAGTTGAACTAAGTTGTCAATTTTGCTCCCGGTGCCAATTTTGGTGGCGCCTAATGCGCCACGGTCGATACAGGTATTAGCGCCAATTTCGACATTGTCGGCGATTTCGACGTTACCAACGTGCGGCACTTTAATGTGTTGATTGTTGCGGAATTTATAACCAAAGCCATCAGCAGCGATAATCGCGCCAGCATGAATAATCACGTTATCGCCCAAAATACTATTGTCATAAATCACCGCATTCGGATGAATCAGGCAGTTTTTGCCGAGTTGGACGTTATTACCAATTCTGGCGCCGGCATGAATCGTGCAGCCGTCACCGATAACGCTATGTTGACCGATGCTGGCAAAAGCGGCGATATGCACATCGTTGCCCATTTTGGCACTGGCTTCAATTGCCGCTTGTGAGGAAATTGAGCGGATTAATTGCGGTTCAGGGTGTAACAGTTTGACGGCATTTAAAAAGCTGATTTCAGGGTCTTGGCAAACCAGTAAAGTTAATTGCTCAGGGATTTCTCCATCAATTAGCGCTTCAGCAATAAAACAAGCGGCTGCTTGACTGTCTTTGAGATATTTTTTGTATTTACCATCGCTTAAAACCGTCACTTGTTGAGCGTTTGCCGACATGATGTCCGCGGCGGATTGAATCTCAATGTCAGCGTTTCCACCCTGAATTTGTGCATCGCATAATTGAGCTAGTTCCGTAATTTGCATAGCAGTTCCTATTTCCAAATGCCAATAATATGGGTGAAGTCATCAGTCCAAGGTTGTAAACCAAAGGTTAACGGTAGTTTTTGCCAATGACCTAAACGACTTTGTTGAAAGCGTTGTAGACGTTCTGGGTTTTTGCTAATCACAACCCAGTCGGTTGCGACGACCAAAGGTTGCTCGGTTTCCGGTTTAAATTCTTGTAACAAAGCGGCCAAGTGCATAGTGTTGACATGGTCAGCCAAGACATTTTTGATCGCTAGATGGCGATTGGTGATGTGAAAAGCCAGCAAGCCATTGTCGTTTAATTTTCTGAGGTATAACTCTAAAGCCTCGCGAGTCAGTAAATGCGTAGGCACAGCATCCGAGCTGAAAGCATCCATAATCAGTAAATCAAAACTACCATCGTCTTCTTTAGCTAAAGATAAACGGGCATCACCGACAATCATTTCGGCTTTTTTGTTACAACGGTTTAGGTAATTGAACCAGTTAGGATTTTTCGCCACTTGTACGACTAAAGGGTCAATTTCAAAAAAGTGCCAATGTTGATTGTCTTTGCTGTAACAAGCTAAAGCACCGGCACCTAAACCCACCGCGCCGATGACCCAATTTTGATTTTCGCTATCAAATTCACTGAATAACTGACCAATTGGGCCAGGGCGACTGTAATAGGTGAGTGGCGTGGTGATGTTGGCGGCTGTTAAGCGTTCTGCGCCGTGTTTGGTGGTGCCGTGATATAGCTCGCGGACAGTTTCAGGACGTTGATTCTCGTCAGCAATCACTGTGTCACGCACTGAAAGCACGCCAAAAAAGCTGCGTTCTTGATACAAAGTGCTAGACGCCATGTTGTGCAAACTAATGGTGAAAATCAAAATCACAGCTGTTAACAAGCCAATTGCCAACGGGCTGTTTCTGAAAGAATAAGTTAAACCCGCTAATAAAATTAGCCCACCACCGATTAAATCGAAATAATCAAACAATTGGTCGCTGCCGAAATAAACCGCTAAACCACCCATAAATACTGCAACGGGGAAAATGCTTTGTAACCACCACTGACCTTTAAAAAAGCCCGGTCTTAATAACAAAGCCGCGACGATCATGATTGGATATTCGTAAACTGCATTGAACACAAACGGCGCGACGAAGGTATTGAATAAGCCACCCAACATGCCGCCAAACGACATAATTAAATAAAATTGAGTTAAATGCCGAGTTGCTGGGCGATTGCGAGCCAGTTCGCCGTGGCAAACCATCACTGCGATAAAAAACGCCAAGCAATGCAAAATCAAATCCAACCAAAACGGTAACACCGCAGGATTGATGAATGAATAAGCAATAAACACTGTCAATAAGGCTGGTTGAATGGCAATCATCGCTGGATGAATTCGGTCAGCCCATTTTGAAAACACTAAGATGAAAGTCAGCAAATAAATCGTTAGCGGCACGATCCACAACAAAGGTACTGAAGCGATGTCGGTACTAATGAATTGGGTTAAGCCCAGTAATAAACTGGATGGCACAAAGGCTAAGGCTAACCAATGCAATTGTTGTTGAGTGGTGAGTGGTGCTGTGTCATTCAATTCAATTTCAGCGACATCCTCTTGATTAGTGGCCTGGGTTTTCCACATCAATACTGCGCAGCCGATAATCAACAAACACAATGCCGCGTAAGCAACGCTCCAAATTACGCGCTGGCTGGTAAGGCCAATATTGGGTTCAATTAAAAACGGATAACTCAATAAAGCTAATAAGCTGCCAGCATTACTGGCCGCATATAAATAGTAGGGGTCGTGGCTACTGGCATGGCCGCATTGCGAAAACCATTTTTGTAACAAAGGTGCGGTGGTAGAAACCACAAAAAACGGTACGCCAATTGCAATGAATAAAGTCCAGATTAACCAAAGCGTCGGATTGCTGTCTGTCGGTGGGTTAATGTTGTCGGATAAACCAACGGGTAGGGCGATAAAGCTAAAAATCAGCAAAGCCGAATGAATCTGAATCTGACGTTGATGATTGCTGTGGGTGCTTAAGCGATGTGCATATAAATAGCCCAAAAACAGCAATGATTGATAAAACACCATGCAAGTGTTCCAAACCGCCGGCGTACCACCCAACAACGGCAACAAAATTTTGCCGAACATCGGTTGCAGAATAAACATTAATGTCGCACTCAGAAATAAAGTGCTGGCAAACAAAAAAACAGGTGAAACGGTGCTTTGGGCTGGGGCTTGTGGCATGTTATTCATTTTGATTTGGGCTATGGCATAAACGGCTTTAGCTCAATGATAAAACATTTGGCTGGGGTTGTGGCTGGAATTGGTTTGAAAGAGGCTTTTAGCGTCGTGTTAGTTCGATGCAATAATCGACGCCTGTTCCGGTTCAATAACTAGATATCTCCAAGCACAAATCGTGTTAGTTGAACTCTTTTTTCAACAAACCCGTGACCTTGACCAAGCCTATCATCACCGGTACTTCAATTAATGGCCCAATCACCGCAGTGAACGCCGCGCCACTATTAGTCCCAAACACAGCAACGGTAGACCTAGCAAATACAAAACCAACACCTATCACCATCGCGGTGAAAATCCACACGGTTAGAAAACGGTCGAGAAATGATAAGCGGGATGGGTTAGTCATGGTGTTTACTTAAGCTGATGGCAATAGCTGGCCAATTCTATCCAGTTCAATTTTTAGGCGTTCAGGATCGTTCTTTAAGTCATTTAATGGTAAAGCCAGAAATTGCTCAATTCGATGGCGCAAAATGCCATAAGCAGTTTCAAAAGCGGCTTTAACTTCTTCTTCGGTGCCTTCCGCGTGAGCCGGGTCTTCAACGCCCCAATGACTCCGTAAAACAGGCCCTAAATAAGCTGGGCAGGTTTCGTTAGCCGCATTACCGCAGACACTCAACACGATGTCGGGGGTTAACGGTAAGTCATTCCAGGATTTGCTGTAATAGCCTTCCGTCGAGATGCCTTTACGTTCCAGTAAAGCCAAGGCGCCGCTGTTCAATCGGCCTAAAGGTTTGCTACCGGCGCTGATGGCGTGCCAACCGGCGGGTGCCAAATGGTTAAAAGTTGCTTCGCCAATCAGAGAACGGCAAGAGTTGCCGGTACAGAGAAATAGAACATTCATAATTAAAGCCTAATCAGGGATAAAAATTAGTTGTTGTCGCAACAGTTAAACGATTTATCGTCATCAAAACAGCCTTCGGGATGGGCTGTGCAACATTCGGCCGTTAGATAATCCACCAGTGCTTGCATCACGCTTAGATTGGCGCGGTAGCGTTGATAGCGTCCTTCTTGGGTGACATTGATTAAGCCAGCGTTGGTCATAGCTTTTAAATGGAATGACAGGTTAGTAGCGGGTAATGCCAAGCAGGTGGCGATTTCGCCAGCCACCAAGCCTAGCGGTGCGTTTTTAACCAATAGCCGAAATACATCTAGCCTGATGCTGGAAGATAGTGATTCAAACAGTGTGGTAGCGAGTTGATTATCCATAATCCAATACTACAACGATTATTGAAATATTGAAACAAAGTTGTGGTGATTAAAAAAATCACCGCAGACTTTATGCCTTTCTCAAAACCACCAACGGCGGTTGTTTCACCACCGATCTTACCCCCCAATAGCCGGTCAAACCAACAATCAGCGTCCCGATCAAAGGCAACGCCAGCCACAATTGATAAGCGGGGTGATATTCAATCTGCAACAAGCGCGTATAAAGTCCGTACAAAATCGCTTCACTAGCGATACAAGCCAAACTGCCGGCGATAGCACCGATTAAACAAAACTCAATCAAATGACTAAGCCGTAATAAGCGACGTTTTGCTCCTAAAGTTCTTAACAAAGCGCCTTCATACAATCGCTGATCCAAACTACTGTAAACCGCTGCTAATAACACGGTAAAGCCCGCCGCTAAGGCAAAATACAGCAAAATATTGATCGCTTCGGTGAGTTGGCTGAGGATGGTTTTGAATTGTTTTAAGACCTGATCGACTTCCAAAATAGTGGTGGCTGGGTATTTTTTGACCAACGCGGTTAGCAGGCTTTTTTGAGGTTCGGCCAGATAAAAACTGGTCATCAAAGTGGTCGGAAAATTATCCAAACTACCCGCTGAAAAAATCATGTAGAAATTCGGTTGCATGGTGTCCCATTGCACACTGCGGATATTCACCACTTTAGCGCTAACCGGTTGGCTGCCAATGGTAAAACCGAGTTGGTCGCCGACTTGGATTTTTAAACTGTCGGCCAGTTTTTGTTCGACTGAGACACTGCCCGGTTCAAGGTTTTGCCAGTCTGCGCCGCTGATGATTTTGTTATCAGCCGGTAATTGTTGGCTCCAAGTCAGACTCAGTTCGCGTTGAGTCGCGGCTTCGCCTTGGCTGTCTTTGCTGACCCGTTGTTGCACCGCTTGTTGATTAATACTGACCAAACGACCCCGCACAATTGGATAAAACTGGCTGCTGGGGATTTGTGCTTGTTGTAACTGCTCAGCAAAGCCAGCTTGTTGTTCAGGCAGAATGTTTAACGCAAAGTGATTAGGCGCATTGGCGGGTAATTGTTGTTGCCAGCTTTCGAGTAATTGATTGCGAACGCTGTAGCTTAACGTCATTGCGGTTAAAGTAATACTGAACGCCAGAATTTGGCTCACGCTGGCTTGGCGGTTGCGAAACAGACCTTGCAAGCCAAAGCGCCAAGTTAAACTCATTTGTGGCAAAGCGCGGCGACCGAGATTTAACAAGCCGTAAACCACTAAGCCCAACACCAGTAAACCAACAAAACCGCCACCCAGGATAATTAGGGTCATTTTTAAATCGTTGGTATAGCGCCAAATTAAACACGCTACCAAACTCAGCGCCAAGCCGTAAATCAACCAAGCGCTATTCGGGGTTGGTTCCAGTTCGCGGCGCAAAACCCGTAACGGCGACACTTTTTGTAATCGTAATAAAGGCGGTAGGGCAAAGCCTAATAAAATCGCAAAACCAGTGATAAAACCCATCGCCAAGGCAAAACCGCTGGCGCTGGCTAATTGTTCCGGTAACAACGGTTTGAGAATCACCATCAATCCTTGTTGAGCCACCCAGCCTAAACTACAGCCCAAGCCGCAAGTAACTAAACCCAGC
>JBJSYX010000446.1:0-3246 GCA_046090005.1 Methylomonas sp.
GGCCCGTCTGACGGAGCTCGATATGCTCGGGCCTCAAGGGCCAGGTTTTTGCTCCTTGCACAGCGCTTGCAACCTGCTCCTTTGCTCAGAAGGGAGTCCAGGTGCAAAGAACGAGCGTGCGAGAGGAGCACACCGCCGATCTAGGCGATGATGCCCACCATGACATCCACCTCCTTGCTGGACAGGCAACGCGTTGGGACCTCGCGGGAAGGTGCCCTGGCGGTCGGGGGGTGGAAGGGGAAGAATGGGTTTATGGGGGGTGGGGGACTTTGCTTCAAACTGTTGGGCGAATGCGTCAAAGTACGAATTCAATAGCTAGGTCGCTGAATTACACAGCAGGGTAAATATTAAATGGATTTACCCTGTTGGGTACGCCGTGATGGTCGTTATGCCCTAGAACTGTCTAATGGAGTGGGGTAAGGGGAATTTGGGGATTTAAAGCAGCTACCGCCAAACCCCACTAACCCCCGAATAACTATCCAACACCTGCAAATAATTGGCTCGTTCATAATCACTAGGGTTAATCGCGTGTTGGTGGCTGGCACTGCCTTTTAGTTGTTGTATTGATTGGTATTCATGCTCGGTTAGCCAGTGTTGTAAATCCTGCAAAATATGACTAATCCGACTCGGGCCAGCTTGTAGCAATGCACTACATAAATGCACCACATCAGCACCAGCCAATAGTGCTTTCAACACTTCGGGCAGTTGATGAAAACCACCGGTCACCGCCAGCGATAAATCGGTACGGCCAAACATTAACGCCGTCCAACGAATCCGCAGCAAGGCTTCCGCTGAGGTCGATAAGTCCAGTTTCGGCACGATTTGCAAGCTGTCTAAATCAATATCAGCCTGATAAAAACGGTTAAATAAAGCAATGCCATCAGCCCCAGCAAGCTGTAACTGTTTAGCGAAATGTAACGGCGAACTGAATTGGGGAGAGAGTTTGACGGTCAGCGGGATGCTGATTTTGCTTTTCACCGCACGAACGATGTCTAAATATTGCTGCTCCACACTCAGGCTATCTTGAGCTGGATTGGCTGGCAGGTGGTAGATGTTTAATTCCAAAGCATCGGCACCGGCTTGTTGCAAAGCCAAACTGTAATCAGTCCAGCCGCCTAAGGTGTTGCCGTTTAAACTGGCAATCACTGGAATCGATAGGCCATGTTTCAGGCTATAAAGATTGTCCAAATAGCGTTCATGGTAGGTTTTGATGCTATCTGGCAAGGGCAGAAAACTATCCGCTTCGGCATTGCCAAACGCTTGTTGATAGAAAAATCGTTGCATATGCTGTTGTTCGGCTTCAATTTTTTCTTCAAACAAGGAATACATAACTAACGCCGCCGCACCAGCGTCTTCTAATTGTTTGGCGGTGGTTAAATCTTTGCTTAAAGGCGAGGCCGATGGCACCAGCGGATTAGCCAGTTTTAAACCTAAATACTCGGTGCTTAAATCAATCATGTTGGCTCTCCGGTGCAATCTGGGTCATCAATTGGGCTTTGATGGCGGAAATGCTGTGCGATTGGCTCCAATCCAGTTCCGATAGTTGTTTGTAATAGCGATAACGGTTTTGGACATCTTGCTGGGCTTGTTGCAAAAAGGCTTCGGCGTGATCGGGGTGGGTTTGCCAGAGCATACTGAAGCGGGTTTCGGTCATCACAAAATCGCGATAGGGAATTGATGGCTCGGCAGAATCGAGGTGCATCGGATTTTTGCCTTGGGCGATTTTGTTGGGATCGAAACGGAATAATGGCCAATGGCCGCTTTTAACCGCCAGATTTTGTTGGCGATGATTATTGGATAAATCGATGCCATGCGCGATGCACGGCGCGTAGGCGATGATGATTGATGGGCCATCGTGAGCTTCGGCTTCTAAAAAGGCACTGAGGGTTTGGGTGTCTTTGCCAGCATAAGCAACGTGTGCGACATAGACATTGCCGTAATCCATCGCCAATAAAGCCAAGTCTTTTTTAGCGGTGGCTTTACCACCAGCAGCAAATTTAGCTACCGCGCCTAACGGTGTCGATTTTGAAGTTTGACCGCCAGTGTTTGAATAGACTTCGGTATCCAGCACCAAAATATTGACGTTACGACCGCTGGCTAACACATGATCCAAGCCACCGTAACCGATGTCATAGGCCCAGCCATCACCGCCGATAATCCAGACGCTTTTTTTGCATAAATAATCGGCTAACGGCAACAAGCTTTGCGCGGTGGGGTGCGAGGATTGTGCCAGTTGTTGCTTCAGACTGGCTACTCGTTGTCGTTGTTCGTAAATTCCCGCTTCATCGGCTTGGTCGGCATAGAGCAGGGCATCGACTAATTCATCACCTAAGGCGGGCCGTAATTGCGTCAGTAATTCGGCGGCGTGTTGGGCTTGTTTGTCGATCGCCACCCGCATCCCTAAACCAAATTCAGCGTTGTCTTCAAATAATGAATTACTCCACGCTGGGCCTCGGCCTTCGGGGTTTTTCGTCCACGGTGTAGTCGGTAAATTGCCACCGTAAATTGATGAACAACCGGTGGCATTGGCGACGATCATTCGATCACCGAATAATTGCGAGGCCAGTTTGATGTAAGGGGTTTCACCGCAACCAACGCAAGCACCGGAAAACTCAAATAAGGGCTGTAAGACCATTGATCCTTTGATGGTGTTGGTTTTCAATTGGCGTCGGTCATATTCCGGCAAGCTGAGGAAGTAATCCCAGTTTTGGCTTTCTTGGGCGCGTAACGGTGTTTGCGGTGCCATGTTCAAGGCTTTGCGGCTGACGTTGGATTTGTCGCGAATCGGGCAAATATCGACGCATAAACTACAGCCGGTGCAATCTTCGGGGGCGACTTGATAGCTAATCGATAAGCCTTCTGGAAAGTCTTTACCCAACATAGGCGCGTGTTTAAAGCTTTCTGGCGCATTGCTTAACGTGTCTGTCGTATAGATTTTGCTGCGAATCACCGCATGAGGACAAACCATCACGCATTTGCCGCATTGGGTACATAAATCAGTTTCCCAGACTGGGATTTCTAAAGCCAGATTGCGTTTTTCATAAGCGGCGGTGCCGGTGGGAAAGCTGCCGTCATTGGGCATGGCGCTGACGGGTAATAAATCGCCGCGTCCGGCAATGATTTCGGCGGTGATGTTTTTGATAAAACTGGGTGCATTAACAAAGATTTCGCCACGGCTATCGGTTCTGGTGGTGGTTGAAGCCGTGCTTAATGGCAAATTAATCGGATGTAGCGCTGCCAACGTTT
>JBJSYX010000447.1:0-23145 GCA_046090005.1 Methylomonas sp.
GTGGATTTGCCGCAACCGGAGTGGCCGATCACTGAAATGAACTCGCCTTTTTTGATTTTCAGGTCAAAGCCATCGACCACTTTCACCGTACCGTTGCCATCCGGTGTCGGATAGCTTTTGCACAATTGCGAAAATTCCAAATAACGCGGTTTGCCCAATTGGTCTTTGTTGGCTGCCAACAGGGCATCTTCGCCGTGGTCGTGGCTGGTGTTGGGGCGGACATTGGGCAAACTGAGCGGGGCTTGTTCCGACATTTGCTGCATATTGCCAATGTCCATCAGGTATTGGGTGATTTCAGCGCGGTAGTGTTTGAATTGCGGGTTATGGTTTAAGGCCGTGCGGTTACGCGGACGTTCGATGTCGATTTTAAAATGCGGGCCGAACGTGGCATTCGGGCCGGGGTTGAGCGGTATTACCCGGTCGGCCATGTAAATGGCTTCATCGACATCGTTGGTGATTAAAATCACAGTTTTTTTATCTTGTTCCCAGATTTGCAAAATTTCATCTTGCAAATTGCCACGGGTTAAAGCATCCAAAGCGCTTAGCGGTTCGTCCAATAACAAAATGTCGGGATTAGCCGCCAAAGCTCTCGCCACATTGACCCGTTGCCGCATTCCGCCAGACAATTCGCTGGGTTTTTTGTGCATAGCGCTACCTAAGTTGACCATCCGCACATAGTTTTCGGTATGGGCATGACGTTGTTCAGGGCTCCAGTGTTTAAAAATCGCATCGACAGCCAATGCCACGTTTTCATAAACGCTTAACCAAGGCATTAATGAATAATTCTGAAACGCTACGCCTCGATCTGGGCCGGGGCCGGTAATGGTGTCGCCATTTTTTAATAACTGGCCGTTATCAGGACTAATTAAGCCGGCAATCATTGATAACAAGGTGGTTTTGCCGCTACCGGAAAAACCGACAATCGCGATGAATTCACCTGGGCGAATGTTGAGATTGATGTCTTTTAAAATCGAGGTTTTTGATTTGCCTTCGCCATACGATTTACAAACAGCGTTTAATTCCAATAAGGGTTTAAAACCATCGTTAGCGGGTTTGATAGTAGCGGTTGATGTGGGCATGGCGGACTCAAAGGTTTTTGGGATAACAGCATTCATGATGTTGTCCTCAGAGTTTTTGGAACGAAAACAGGTTTTGCAGTGAATGCATAATTCGATCCAGCATGAAGCCAATGATGCCAATGGTAAAAACTGCCACCATAATTCGGCTTAGCGAATTGGAACTGCCGTTTTGAAATTCATCCCAGACAAATTTGCCCAAGCCAGGATTTTGCGCGAGCATTTCGGCGGCAATTAACACCATCCAGCCCACCCCCAGCGATAAGCGCATGCCGGTAAAGATATAAGGTAATGCCGATGGCAAAATGATGCGTTTGATTTGGGTTGGCCAATCCAGTCTTAACACTTTGCCGACATTGACCAAATCACGATCAATCGATGACACGCCAACAGCGGTGTTAATTAAAGTCGGCCATAAAGAACATAAAGTGACGGTAATCGCTGAGGTCACGAAAGATTTGGCAAACCATGCATCATCACCACTGACATAAACAGCGCTAACTACCAAGGTCACAATCGGCAACCAAGCTAATGGCGATACCGGTTTGAAAATTTGAATCAATGGGTTAAATGCGGTGTTTAAAACCGGACTCATGCCACACAACAAACCTAGCGGAACCGCAATTAAGCTGGCAATCACAAAGCCGGCAAATACGGTGCGTAGGCTGGTGAAAATTTGATCCAGATAAGTCGGTTTGCCGGTATAGGGCCTGAGTTTGATGTCGGCTTTAGGGTCTTCGGCGAGTTTTTCCTTGTTGCGTAGTTCCTGACGTTGATAAAACTCTGCCATCTTGGCTTTTTCAGCATAATGTTCAGACACTAAGCCGGTTACTTCATGCCAAACCGCAACAGGGCCGGGGATTGCGCCCAAGCTGGTGTGAATTTGTGCCGCCGTCACGCTCCAAAAGCCTAGAAAAATCAGCATTGCCAGCATCGGTACGCCCATAATCAAACTTAATTGGCGTAATTGTTGTTGTGGATTTTCACCGGCCGCGATTCTGGCTAAGGGCACAAACCAGGTCAAACCCGTTAGGGTGAAGAATTTAATCAACTTGTTATTCATCGTCTTAACCTTTTGATGATTTCAAAAATGGCGTTTACTCATCTGTGAGGCTAAAAGGGTGAAAATCACGAGTAGCATCACCCTTTAGCGTTCAGCACTTAGTCAACGACTTTGCCGCCAGATACGGTTTGTTTGGCCTTTAAGCCAATTGGGAATTTGGCCAAATAGTCGTTGGGTTTGTTGGCGTCGAAACTGATTTTGTCGATGAAAAAGTTTTGCGAAGGTTTGATGTTGGTGTCGGCTGGGAAGTCCTCGGCTTTAGCTTTGCCTTCGGCAACCAGTTCTTTAGCCGCCGCTAAATAAATGTCTGGACGATAGACTTTTTTGGCGGTTTCCATGTACCAGCCATCCGGTTTGAATTCATTAATTTCACCCCAGCGACGCATTTGGGTCAGGTACCAAATCGCACTGCTGTAGCTTGGCACGCTGGCGCCATGACGGAAGAAGGTGTTGAAATCTGGCAATGAGCGTTTGTCACCTTTTTCATATTCAAAGCTGCCGTTCATGCTATTGGCTAACACGTCGTAATCGGCGCCAACGTATTGTTTTTGCGACAACATTTCGATGGCTTCTTTACGATTTTTGTTATTTTCGGCGTCCAGCCACATTGAAGCGCGAATCAAGGCTTTAACCACCGCTAAATGGGTATTGGGATATTTATCCGCCCAAGCTTTGGTGACACCGAACACTTTTTCTGGGGTGTCTTTCCATAATTCATCATCGGTAATCACCGGCACGCCGATGTTTTTAAACACCGCTTGTTGATTCCAAGGCTCGCCAACGCAGTAACCAAAAATGGTGCCGGATTCTAAAGTCGCTGGCATTTGTGGCGGTGGCGTTACCGAAAGCATGGCGTCGGCATTGATTTGACCTGATGTGTCTTGCGGTGGCGCATAAAAACCGGGATTGATGCCGCCAGCGGCTAACCAATAACGTAACTTCAAGTTATGAGTGCCGACTGGAAAAGTCATGGCCATGTTAAACGGCTTGCCTTCCGCTTTATATTTATCAACCACAGGTTTTAGGGCATCGGCTTTGATTGGATGCACTGGTTTACCGCCTTCCATCGGCACATTAACTTTCATTTGTTTCCAAATATCGTTGGAAACAGTGATAGCACTGCCGTTAAAGCCCATGCTAAACGCAGTAATGATGTCAGCTTTATTGCCGTAACCGATGCTGGCGCCTAAGGGCGCAGGTGCCAACATATGTGAGCCATCCAATTCACCGTTGACGACGCGATCCATCACGACTTTCCAGTTGGCCTGTGCTTCGAGTTGCACAAATAAACCTTCTTCTTCAAAAAAGCCTTTTTCAGCGGCAACCGCTAATGGCGCCATGTCGGTGAGCTTGATAAAACCAAATTTCAAATCTTCTTTTTCCGGTTTTCCACCAGCATATAAACTGGGTGAAAAGCTTAAAACGGCTGTTAAAGCCACTGCTAGGGTTTTGGGTTTGCTTAGTTTCATTGTTAAATCCTAAAAGCTGCAGATAATAAAAAAGGCGTCTTCGTGGCACGGCTAAAAGCCATGCACGAAAGACGCCTTCGTCTGTTTTGCTCGTCGGTGAGCAGTATGTCTGATCCCTACATTGGGATTCTGTTTTAGTAAAGCAAACTTAATGCCAGTTTTTGGCTTGAATTTGAACTGGTTTTTGTTTTCCTTCAAAAACAGTGGGTTAAATGTTGTTTTTTTGGTGATTGCTTGAGTTTAGAGATTAAGTCGCTGGGTGTGGCTATCGAAACAAAGCACGTTGTTGGTGCAAATTGTTGAGTAAGTTGGTGCAGGGCGGTGGCATAACTGGTCCTATGGTGCGTTGATTATTTAAGCAAATCCGCCATTGCAATCACGTTTTTAGCCATCTCGCCTAAAGACAGCTTTCTATCCATCGCCAGTTTGCGAAGGGCGTGGTAAGCCTGATCTTCGTTATAGCCTTGGGACTTAATCAAAATCGCTTTGGCGCGATCAACCAGCTTGCGGTCTTCTAATTGGTTTTTAGTTTTTTGAAGTTCATCTTTTAACGCTTGTTGCTGTTGAAAGCGGGCGATGGCAATATCGACAATCGATTTAATCCGTTTTGGCTCAAAGCCATCAACAATATAAGCACTGACACCGGCTTGAATCACTTTATTGATAGTTTCCGTTTGTTGGTCTTCGGCGAACATCACCACCGGCATTGATTGATTTTGGTTAATGTCCAAAATCATGTCCAAAATGACTTGATCGGGCGTGTAAAGATTCAGCACCATCACATCCGGTTGCAAGCTTTTCACGACGGCCACCAAATCCAGACATTGCGGTTGCAAGGTGGCGACTTCAAAGCCATGTGCGCGTAGCTGCTTTTCCAGCAAACGATCTTCATCAAAACCATCAATGACCAACACGTTTAGCGTTGCCATAATTACTCCAGCTCGATTTTAATTAAGCTGCCATCGGGCATGATTTGAGTAATAAAGTTTCGAGGCTCTTCCAGATAATAAATTAAGCCCAGCAGCAGTAAGCAACACACGCCTAACAGGCTAAAAAACAGGGTTGGGCTGATAAAGGTGAGGACGATTAAAAAAATGATTGCCCCCGCGTTGCCATAAGCGCCAACAATGCCAGCGACTTCGCCGGTAATTGCGCGTCTGATTAAGGGTACGAATGCAAAAATTGCCCCTTCTGCGGCTTGCATAAAAATCGAGCAAATCAGGGTGACCAAAACCGCCAATCCAATTGACCAGTTTGCAGAAATCATTGCCATCAAAAAATAACCCGTCGCCAAGCCAATCGTAAACAAGCTTAATGCTAATTTGCGGCCAATTCGATCACTTAACCAACCGCCCACTGGCCGAGCGATGATGTTGGTCACCACAAAGCTGGAAGCTAACAGCCCCGCATCCAGCATCGAAATTTGCTGGGTTTGATTAAAGGTTTGGAAAAAGAACATCGGTAACATTGATAACACTGCTAATTTCGAGCCAAAGCTGACCAGATAAGCAATCGCCAAAATAAACACTTGTTTGTAATGATAATGATGAATGATAGGGATAGGTTGGCTTAGGCGTTGGCTATTGGTTCTGACTAATTGATAGGCATGAATCAAAAATACCAGCCAAATGCCGATGTGAATCGTCAATTCCCAATCGCTACTTAATAGCGGATAACGAGGGCTGGCTAATTTCCAGGTTAATAATGACAGCGTGCCATAAAGCGGTAGTAGGCTAAGCATGTATAAGAATAAATCGCTGACACTGCTGACTTCCATGCTCGATGATTGTTTGCCTTTGAGTCCTGCCAATTCGCTGGGGAAGTTTTCGACATTGAAGTAATAAATGCCGGCATAAATCAGCGCAATCAAACCGGTTAAGGCAATCGCATAACGCCAGCCATCGGCTTCACCAAAATAAAACGCCAGTCCGGGTAAAAATATTGCTGCAAATGCAGAGCCAAAATTGCCCCAGCCAGCATATAAACCTTCAGCGGTTCCCATTTGGCTGAAAGGAAACCAATCGCCAATAATCCTAACCCCAACCACAAAACCGGCGCCGATAAAGCCTAGTAAGAATCTCGCCCAAGCGAGTTCGGCAAAATTGTCGGCTAAAGCACACATAAAACACGGCACGCTGCAAATCGCTAATAAAGCGCTGTAGCTGATCTTTGCGCCATAACGATCAACTACCAAACCAATAATGACTCGAGCGGGAATCGTTAATGCTACGTTGAGCAACAGGATAATTTCCACCTCGGCATCGCTAATCCCCAAGTCTTGTTTGATTAATATCATTAAGGGCGCGTGGTTAAACCAGATCACAAAGCTGATAAAAAACGCTATCCAACTCATGTGCAGGATTTTGATTTTTCCACGCATGGTCAATAATTTAAGGGGGGCAAGTGACATGAGGCTTTCCAGAAACAGACAAATTATGTTGTCTTTAAGCAAGACTTAGGCCAGTTTTTTGAGGTGATAATGTGTCGGTTTGTTTGTGGTTTTGCTCTTTGGTGGTGCGTAGCAGCTGTTTTGTGCTTCGTGGTGGTGCGTTTTGATGAGTGGATGGGCGCCGAAACCCATTAAATTCAAGTGTTGTAAAAGTTGGCATCTATTTTGCTTTGTGCTGATTGTTATTCTGCGTTACTTCTTACCATTGCTCGAATGGACAAAGGCGTCCTGTTCGAATGAATTTAATTCATTCAGACAGAACGCCTTTTTTTTTGGCTGTTGAAAGTGGGGCGAAGTAGCAAAGTCGATGATGAATCGCAATGCCAAAGCATTGTTTGATGATTTAATTCTCATTAAAGAGGTTAGCGATGAGCACTAAACAAACCTTGATCGTTATTGGTAATGGTATGGTTGGACAATATTTCTTAACCAGCTTGGTCAATAGTGAACTAAGCCAGCAGTACCAAATTGTTACTTTTTGCGAAGAGCCACGCCCAGCTTACGATCGTGTGCATTTATCTGAATTTTTTACTGGAAAGTCTGCCCAAGACTTATCAATGGTTGCCGAGGGCTTTTTTGAGCAACATGGGATTACGCTGTATTTGGCTGACAAAGTGGTCAGCATCGATAGGCAGCATAAACAAATTACCTCAGCCGCAGGACGGGTGATTGATTACGATAAATTGGTGATAGCCACTGGCTCCTATCCGTTTGTGCCGCCAGTTCAAGGCCGTGACCGTCCACAATGTTTAGTGTATCGGACCATTGATGATTTAGAGGCTATCAAGACCGCTGCGGAAAAATCCAAGATTGGTACGGTGATTGGCGGTGGTTTATTGGGACTGGAAGCCGCGAAAGCCTTGAAGGATTTAGGTTTAGACACCCACGTTGTCGAATTTGCCCCCCGCTTGATGGCGGTGCAATTAGATGAAGGTGGCGGTGCGATGCTCAAGCGCAAAATCGAGGCATTAGGGGTTAAGGCGCATTTAAATAAAAATACCACCTTAATCGAAGCGGGCCAGCACTCTTTTCACCGTATGCAATTTGCCGATGGTGAAACGCTGGAAACTGACATTGTCTTGTTTTCAGCAGGGATTAGGCCGCGTGATGAGATTGCGGCCGATTGCCAATTAGCATTAGGGCCGCGTGGCGGTATCGTCATCGACAACCAATGCCGCACTTCGGATGTCGATATTTATGCGATTGGTGAATGCGCGTTATGGAATGGGCAGATATTTGGTTTGGTGGCGCCAGGTTATGCGATGGCTAGAGCGGTCGTCGCCGATTTACAAAACCAGACTGGCGGTTTCACCGGTGCCGATATGAGTACCAAATTAAAACTGATGGGAGTCGATGTTGCCAGCATTGGTGATGCTCAAGCCAAAAGCCAAGGTGCTTTGGTTTATACCTATCAAAACGATGGCGATGAAATTTATAAGCGCTTGGTGGTCAGTGCCGATAAAACCCAATTATTAGGTGCAGTGTTGGTGGGTGATGCCAGTCGTTATGATCAACTATTGCAATACAGCTTAAACGGCATTGCCTTACCTGAAAATCCTGAAACCCTGATTTTGCCTGCCTTATCAGGACAAACGGCCGCCATTGGGGTTGATGCTTTGCCGGCTAATGCGCAGATTTGTTCTTGCTACGATGTCAGTAAAGCCCAAATTTGTGATGCGATAGAAAGCGGTTGTTGCTCGGTGTCTGATTTAAAAGCCCACACAAAAGCTGCAACTGGCTGCGGTGGTTGTGCCTCGTTGCTAAAGTCGGTTTTAGATAGTGAATTATCAAAACGCGGGGTTGAGGTTAGCAACGATATTTGCGAACACTTTTCGCTAAGCCGTCAGGAAATTTATCACTTGGTGATGGTGGAGCAGATTAAAACCTTTGATGAATTGCTGGCCAAGCATGGACAGGGTTTAGGTTGTGAGGTCTGTAAACAGGCGGTAGGTTCGATTTTGGCTTCGTATTGGAATGATTACATTTTGGAAACGCCGCATATCGGCTTACAAGATACCAACGATAATTTCCTCGCCAACATTCAAAAGAACGGTACGTATTCGGTTGTGCCAAGAATTGCCGGCGGCGAAATTACCCCCGATATGTTGATTGCTTTAGGTCAAGTCGGCAAAAAATATCAGCTTTACACCAAAATTACTGGCGGGCAACGGGTTGATTTATTTGGTGCTCGGCTTGAGCAATTGCCTTTAATTTGGCAGGAATTAATTGCTGCCGGTTTTGAAAGTGGCCACGCCTATGGCAAATCGCTACGCACTGTTAAGTCCTGTGTCGGTAGTGCTTGGTGTCGGTTTGGAGTTGATGACAGTTTAGGTTTAGCGATTGAGCTTGAAAATCGTTACAAAGGCTTGCGCGCGCCCCATAAAATCAAATTCGCGGTTTCTGGTTGTACCCGCGAATGTGCCGAAGCGCAAAGCAAAGATATTGGCGTGATTGCGACTGAAAGTGGCTGGAATTTATATGTTTGCGGTAATGGCGGCATGAAGCCGCGACATGCGGATTTATTCGCAACTAATCTCGACAAAGCCACTTTGCTGAAATACATCGACCGCTTACTGATTTTTTATGTTCGTACTGCCAATCGAATGCAGCGTACTTCGGTGTGGATGGACAATCTACAGGGCGGCTTGGATTATCTAAAACAAGTGGTGATTGATGATCATCTGCAAATTGCTGACAGTCTGGAAACCCAAATGCAGCAAGTCATCAATAGCTATCAATGCGAATGGAAAACCACCTTGGAAAATCCGCAGCATTTAAAACGCTTTCGTTCATTTGTGAATGATGAGCAGCAAGATCAAAGTTTGAGCTTTGTCGAACAACGTGGTCAAAAATTCCCTGCGCCAGTGTTGCAAGGCAAACATTTCAAAATAGTGGAAGAGGTTGCTTAAGATGACTACTTGGATAGATGTGTGTGCGGTTGATGATTTGGTGCCTAATGCCGGTATTTGTGCTTTAGTCGATAAACAGCAAATTGCGATTTTTTCGATGCCTAAAATCGATGGTTTATTTGCTATCGATAATTTCGACCCTTTCTCTGGAGCCAATGTTTTGTCGCGCGGTATGGTCGGGGATTTGGGTGGCGAGCCTATGCTTGCTTCACCGATGTATAAGCAACATTTCAGTTTAAAGACTGGGCAATGCTTTGAAGACGAGGCGGTTAAAGTTGCGGTTTATGCGGTGCAGGTGTGTGAGGGCAAGGTTCAGATTGGGCTGTAAGTGAGGTTGTTCAATAGTTGCTGTGATTAGGTTAAGCGCTTCGGAATATCTGGAACGATGATAGCGGTTAATTTCGATGCAGCCTTAACCCTGTCAAAACTACCTCTACTTCCTCCGCCGTACTACAACTTAACCAGCTAATCCGCAGTTTTCGGCACAGTTGTTTTAAGTGTGCCTGCCGTTGTTGGAAGCGTTGTTGATAGTCGGTTAGGCGTTGTTTATCGGCGCTGTCTATCAGCAAATCCCGCAAACTGTCGGTAAATCGGTAGCGGCCTTTGCTGGGTAATTGCGCTTCCAGCGGGTCGAATATCTGAATCAAAACCACATTACAATGCCGACTTAATTGAGCTAGATGTTGCTCGGCATGGGTGGTCAGGCCGCGAAAATCACTAAGAATAAACACTTGGCTGCCGGGGCGGGCGTGGTGTCTCAAGCGGATTAAGCTGTGTTCCAAGCCGCTGTTGGTGGCGATTAATTGCGGATTGACCAAGGCATTAAAAAACCGTAACAAAGCTGGTTTGCCAGTTTGCGGTTTCAATTCCTGACAGCCTTGGTCACTAAAAATCTGTCCGCCCACTCGGTCGCCTTGTTGTAAGGCCGACCAAGCTAACAGTCCGGCGAGTTTTGCTGCTTGTACCGATTTGAACACGCCGCGAGTCGCAAATTGCATGGTGGCGCAGTAATCGACGGCAATAAATAATGGTGTTTCGCGTTCTTCTTTAAAGACTTTGCTGTGCGGTTTATCGGTGCGGGCGGTGACCCGCCAGTCGATGCGGCGAACGTCATCACCGGCTTGGTACAAACGAGTTTCGTCAAAAATCATGCCGCGACCTTTTTGTGGCGATAAATATTGACCAGCTTGCTGGGCGTTAATTTGCCGATGCTGGCGCTGTAAGCCGGTGGCGGGTTGAGCGAGGCCGAGCAGGGTTTTTAAGCTGATCGCCAAGCGGTCATTGGCGGCATGGGCTTTGGCTGTCATGGCGGTTAAGGCACCGCAATGCGGGCAATTAATTGTTTAATCACTTCATCGCTGGTAATGCCTTCTGCTTCGGCTTCGTAAGACAGGATTAAACGGTGACGCAGGACATCGTAAGCTAAATCTTGAATATCACTCGGATCAACAAAATCACGTTGTTGTAGCCAAGCTTTGGCGCGGGCGCAGCGATCAAGAGCAATGCTGGCGCGAGGGCTGGCACCGTATTGAATCCATTTGCCTAAATCTTCGCCATAAACCGCTGGGTTACGGGTGGCAAGAATGATTTGTAACAGGTATTGCTCAAGCGACTCGGCCATGTACAAATCTAAGACTTGTTGTCTGGCAGCAAAAATGGTTTCGCTGCTGATTTTGTTGAAGGCTTGCGGTTTGGCTTGCAATTGGCCTTTGGCTTCGGCGCGGGCTAAATGCAAAATTGCTTGTTCGTGAGCGGCGTTGGGATAGTCGATTTTGACGTGCAGTAAAAACCGGTCGAGTTGCGCTTCGGGTAAAGGATAAGTACCTTCTTGTTCAATCGGGTTTTGGGTTGCCATTACCATAAACAAGGCGGGCAGGGGATAGCTGGCTTTGCCCACCGTGATTTGTCGTTCTGCCATTGCTTCCAGTAAGGCGGCTTGTACTTTGGCTGGGGCGCGGTTGATTTCGTCGGCCAAGATTAAATTGTGAAACAACGGGCCTTTTTGAAATTCAAAATTGCCTTGTTGCGGGCGGTAAATGTCGGTGCCAGTTAAATCAGCGGGCAATAAGTCGGGGGTGAATTGAACGCGGTGAAAGTCGGCGTCTATGCCTTGGCTTAGCACATTGATAGCGCGGGTTTTTGCCAAGCCCGGTGCGCCTTCGACTAATAAATGGCCGTCAGCTAATAAGGCGATCAACATCCGTTCTACCAGAACGTCTTGACCAATAATCTGGGTGTTAATCTGTGATTTAAGCGCTTGTAAGGCGGTTTGCGCTGTGGTCATGGCTATTTTCCTTTTCGATTAAAACAATGTTTGCCAGTTTAGGGACAAGGATTAAGGTTGTTGGTTCGTTGCTGCATCATAATTCCCACCACTTCGTCGAGGTCGTCGGTGACGGTGATTAAATCCAAATCTTCATGGGAAATGGTGCTGTATTCCAGCATTCGGCTTTTAATCCAATCCACTAGGCCATGCCAAAATTCGCTACCAAATAAAACTAACGGTAAGCGGCAGGTTTTATGGGTTTGCATCAAAGTCAGTGCTTCAAAAAATTCATCCAAAGTCCCGAACCCGCCGGGCATACAAACATAGCCGATTGAATAGCGGACAAACATCACTTTACGGACGAAAAAATAGCGAAAACTGAGCGACAGATTTTGGTAGGGATTGGGATGTTGCTCTTTTGGTAGCTCGATATTCAGGCCAATCGAGATTTGATTTTGTTGGTGAGCGCCTCGATTAGCGGCTTCCATAATCCCGGGCCCGCCACCGCTCATAATCGCAAAACCTTGTTGGCTTAGACGCTCTGCCAATGCCACGGTTTGTTGGTAGTAATAACTATCCGCTGGCAATCGCGCTGAACCAAAAATCGATACCGTTTCCGGCAAATTGGTCAGTTGTTCAAAACCTTCGGTCAATTCGTGGGAGATGCGAAAAATCCGCCAGTATTGATCGGCTTTAAGGTCGCCGATCATGCTGCCATAGGCGGAATGATTTGGATGATTATTGTTAACGCTCATGTTTATTGTTCAGCAAGATCGCTGTGTTCCATCACCTAAGTGCTGATTTTGGTTAAACCGTCGCTGCTGAATTGTTTGAATGCCGGCATTAGCCACGAACCTTGGCTGATTTTCTGGTTGAGATAGGCCAGATTGTCTTTTTCAGTGGTTAAGCTGAACAGACTGCCGTTGTTGGCGGGTTTATGGCATTCGGCACAGGCGGCTTGGAAAATTTGTTCACCAGTGGCCTGTGGTTCTGGGCGATAGTCGCGCGAGCAAGCTGCTAATGTTAATAATGCCGCCATCAACAATAAACGCAGCATCATTCCGAGTTCTCAAGTTTGAAAATCAATTGCCCGGCTTGAACGGTATGAGTGACGCGACCACGTAAATTTTGCTGCCAATACGGGGTATTGATACCAGCGCTATGCCAGTTTTGGCGATTTACTTGCCAATTGGCATTGGGATCAAACACGCAAACATCAGCGGCTTGACCCATGCTTAAACTACCTGCTGCCAAGCCCAATATCTTGGCGGGTTGTTGGGTGAGTTTGGCGATGGCGTGATTTAAAGCGATGCCGTGTTGTTGGCTTAAATCCAGCATCAACGGTACCAAGGTTTCCAGTGAAGCAATTCCCGCTTCGGTTTCAGGAAAGGCACCGAGTTTGGCGTCTAAATCATGGGGTTGGTGGTCTGAGCAAATCGCGTCAATGGTGCCATTAGCAAGGCCGTCACGCAGATATTGGCGGTCGATTGGGCTACGGAATGGTGGAATCACATGGTAATTGCTATCAAACGGAATCACATCGTTTTCGGTGAGATGCAATTGGTGAATTGCGACATCGGCGGTGATGTTTAAGCCGTATTTTTTGGCTTGTTGTAATTTAATGACTGATTGTTTGCAGCTGATTTGGCTAATGTGCAAGCGGCAGCCGGTCAATTCAGCCAGCTCTAAACATTGTGCCAAGGCAATTGATTCTGCGGCAGCGGGAATTCCCGGTAAACCATAACGGCTGGCAACCGCGCCTTCGTGAGCACAGCCTTTGCCGCTTAACGAGGTTTCGTTGGCGCGGTAAATGACTAATAAATCGTGGGTGGCGGCATATTCCATCGCTCCGCGCAAAATCTGCAGATTATTTAACGAGTTGCCGGCATTGCTGACTGCGATACAGCCTGCTTGTTTTAAGGCAAATAAATTGCTGAGGTCGTTGCCAGCCAAGCTTTGGCTGAGTGCGCCCAGCATATAAACTTGGGGGTAGCCTGCTTTCTCGGCTTTATCTTTAATAAACTCAACCACCGCTGGCGTGTCGATAACCGGTTTGGTGTCGGGTGGCAAGCATAAAGACGTGACGCCAGCTGCGGCTGCGGCGCGGGTTTCGCTGACGATGCTACCTTTTTGGCTGTGGCCGGGTTCGCGTAACCGCACACTTAAATCAATAAAACCTGGGCAGATGATTTGGCCGCTGGCGTCGATGATGGTGTCGGCTGATGCGTTGCTGTCGGCACTGAGTAGTTCGGCAATTTTGCCGTCTTTGATGCTTAAAGAACCGATTTGGTCGATGTTGTTAGCGGGGTCAATGATGCGGCCATTACGAATTAGGATACTGTTCATGCGGCACCGCCTTGGCTTTGCATCGCCATTGACATCACGGCCATTCGCACCGCGATGCCGTTGCTGACTTGTTGCAAAATCACCGAATGCGAACCGTCAGCAACGCTGGAGGCAATTTCCACGCCGCGATTAATCGGGCCAGGGTGCATGACAATCACATCACTTTTGGCGTGTTTAAGCTTGGCTTCGGTTAGACCAAAGCAACGGAAATATTCGCCTTCGCTCGGTAAAAATGCTGAGTTCATACGTTCTTTTTGCAAGCGCAACATGATAACCACATCGACATCGTTCAAGCCTTCGTTCATATCCTGTAAAGCGGTGACGCCCATGCTGGTGACATCGGCGGGGAGTAGGGTTTTCGGGGCGATGACGCGGACATCGGTAACCCCCAAGGTATTCAGTGCCAAAATCTGTGAGCGAGCGACACGGGAATGCAGAATATCGCCGACAATCGCGACTTTTAAGCCTTCAAACTGCTTTTTATGCTGACGAATGGTGAACATATCCAGCATGGCTTGAGTTGGGTGAGCGTGTTGGCCGTCGCCGGCATTGATAACGCTGATATGCGGCGAGGTTTGTTGGGCGATAAAGTGTGCCGCGCCACTGAGGGCGTGGCGTACCACGAACATATCAACTTGCATCGCTTCCAGATTGCGGATGGTATCGAGCAGGCTTTCACCTTTGGAGGTCGCTGATGTGGCGATGTTCATGTTCAGCACGTCGGCGGATAAACGCGTGGCCGCTAATTCAAAGGTGGTGCGGGTGCGGGTGCTGTTTTCAAAGAACAAATTGATAATGGTTTTGCCGCGCAGTAAGGGCACTTTTTTGACCTGATGCGCTGACATATCGACAAACGATTCTGCAGTGTCGAGAATTTCAGTGAGTAATGGTTTGCTCAAGCCTTCGATAGTCAGAAAATGTTTGAGCTTACCGGATTCGGTGAGTTGTAAATGTCGAGTCATGGTTTAAGCGCTGCCAGCAGTGTTTTGAATGTGGATTGCCAACGGTTCTGGGCCAGTGAGTTTGATGCGTTGACCGGCTGGTAAGTTGATTTGACCACCGACGCAATCGGGTTGTAGCGGGATTTGCCGGCCATTGCGTTCTATCAATACCGCTAATAGCACTTGATTTGGACGACCATAATCGAAAATTTCGTTGAGTGCGGCTCGGATAGTGCGACCGGTGTAGAACACGTCATCAATCAAAATAATATCGCGGCCTTCTAAGTGAGTTGGCAATTGGCTGGTTTTTACTTTGGGGTGCATCCCAATCTGCGAGAAGTCGTCGCGGTAAAAGGTAATGTCTAATAACCCCAGCGGTTCTTGAATGCCAAGGCGTTGATGAATTTGCTCGGCTATCCACGCACCACCGCTATGAATGCCAATCAGCAGAGGATTATGTAATTGGCGTTGTTGAATTTGCAGGCGGATTGCGGTTTCCAGTTGGTCTAATAGGTTGGCAATATTGAGAGTGTTGGTTGGCATAGTTAGGTATTTTGATTGAACCAGCTTTGCAGAATGATTTGCGCGGCTAATTGGTCTTGAACAGCCCATAGTTTACCAGCACTGACTTTTAGGTCATCAAATAACAATTGCTTGGCAGCGAAGGTGGTGAGGGTCTCGTCGATTTGATGCACGGGCAGATTAAAACGGCCATTTAGTTGACGACAGAACTTTTGCATTCGTGGCGTGACGATGTTGTCAGAACCGTCTTGCTGTTTGGAAAGACCGACCACTAAGCCGAGTGGTTGCCATTCCTCGATTAATTTGCCGATCGCAACCCAATCCGGTACTTGGTTGTGCGAGCGCAAGGTTTGCAACGGGCTGGCGATGCCGGTGGTGGCGTGGCCGACAGCGATGCCGATTTTTTTGTTGCCAAAGTCAAAGCCTAGGTAAGTGTCGCTGCTTAATCGGGCGGCCAAAGGATCGTGTTTAACCATGACCAGCGCCAGTGGTTAAGCGGTTAATGTCGATGCCAAGTTGTTTGGCGGCGGCGTTCCAGCGCTCCTGGATTGGGGTGTGGTAGATGATAGCTTCACCGCAAGGGGTGTTTAGCCAGGTGTTTTCAATCATTTCTTGTTCTAACTGGCCTTTGCTCCAGCCAGCATAACCGAGGGCGATTAAATAGTTTTTTGGGCCTTTGCCTTGGGCGATGGCTTCTAATACATCTTTGGAGCTGGTGAGGGTGATATTGTCAGCGGTGGTAATGCTGGAATCCCAATGCTGTTCGCAAGGGCTGTGAATCACAAACCCTCGTTCTTGTTGCACCGGACCACCGGCAAACACGGGCGTGTTTAATACTTCTTCAAGTTCGGTTTTGATGCCGATTTGTTGAAAAATATCGCCTAATTTCATGCCAGTAGGGCGGTTAATCACAATTCCTAATGCGCCATCGTCAGTGTGTTGACAGAGGTAGGTGACGGTATGAGAGAAATGTGGATCGGCCATATTAGGCATGGCAATTAAAAACTGGTTATTCAGATAGCTGGCTTCGATCATGGTGATACCTAATTTTAGCTAACGGGTGGTCATGCCGGTTTCGTCGGAAAATTTCCAAACGCGGGTAATGATCAAGACATTGACTTCTTGCAGTAGTTCTACGGGTAATTCGGCAAACGGCGCGCTGATTTTGACAATGCGTTTGGCGGCTTCATCTAAATCGGGGTTACCGGAGGATTTTACAATCCGCATACTATAAATACTGCCATCGGGGTTGATGCCGACATCCATCGTCAACGTTTGTGATTCACCACGTTTGCGAGCGGCTTCGGGGTAATTTAAGTTACCGGTACGCTCGACTTTGTCTTCCCAGTCTTTGACATATTGAGCAGCAAGGTATTTGTGGGTACTAACCGCGTTGGCAAATTTGATTTTGCTGTCTTGGGCGCTGGGTTGGCTTATGCGATAACGTTCGCCGATTTGGCTGATTTGTTGTTGTAAGCTATCCGCTGATAGTAATGGGCGATTTTCGATGTTGGCGCTATCGGCTGATTTGGCAATTTGCGCAGCCGATTCCGGTTGGCTGATGATTTTTTTGCTGCTGGTCGATAATTTTTGTGGCGATCCTGCGCTGTCTGGTTTTGGCATGACTTGCGGTTTAGGCGCGGTATCGCTGCTGGCTAGTTGGTTTTCTGAGCCAAGAAATTTTGCTTCCTTGGGCGCTTGTTTGGTCGCCGTGTAAGATAAGCTAATGTCGATTGATTGATTGTTTTTTGGTGCCTCCGGCGGTGCAAATCGAATCAATAGCAGTAATAAATGCACAGCAGCGGCAATTAATATTGCCGCTAATAAGCGGTTGTGTTGCGCCGTGTTTGAATTAAATTCAGCAGTCAAAACCGTCATCATGCTTTTAAATGGGTTTCAATGTGATCCAGCAATTGCGCGCTGATGTTGAGGCCAAATTGTTTATCCAGTTCTTGTACGCAAGTTGGGCTGGTGACGTTGACTTCGGTGAGGTAGTCGCCGATGACGTCAATGCCGACAAAAACCAAGCCTTTGGCTTTTAAGGTTGGCCCGACTTGTTCAGCAATCCAGCGGTCACGATCACTCAATGGACGGCCTTCGCCTCGGCCTCCGGCGGCTAAATTGCCACGACTTTCACCGCTGGATGGAATCCGCGCCAAGCAATAAGGCACGGGTTCGCCGTTGACCATCAAAATCCGTTTGTCGCCGTCTTTAATTGCTGGAAGATATTTTTGTGCCATGATGAAACGTTGGCCGTGTTCGGTCATGGTTTCTAAAATCACGCTGAGGTTAGGATCGTTTTCGCGAACTAGAAAAATCGATGCGCCGCCCATGCCGTCGAGCGGTTTGAGGATGATTTCTTGGTGTTGCTGAAGAAAATCACGGATTTTTTGTGGATTACGAGCGACTAAAGTGTCAGTGCAGCATTGTGGAAACCAAGCGGTGAACATTTTTTCGTTGGCATCACGGAGCGATTGCGGTTTGTTGACGACGTAAACCCCTTCGCGTTCAGCTTGTTCCAAAATGTAGGTGGCGTAAATGTATTCTTGGTTAAATGGTGGATCCTTACGCATGATGATGGTATCAAGCTCGGATAACGCAATTTGTTGTTCACCGGTAAAACGGTGCCATTGGTTGACATCGCGCTGTACTTCCAAGCTACGAGTGCGGGCATAAGCTTGGCCGTTGCTCAAAAACAAATCGTCAAGTTCGATGTAATGCAGCTCCCAACCACGGGCTTGGGCTTCTAAAAGCATTGCAAAGCTGGTGTCTTTTTTGATGTTGATTTGGCTGATGGGATCCATCACCATACCGAGCTTGATAGTCATTAAAGTCCTGTTTTTAATTTGAAAACGAATGAGATGATAAAATTCTATCAAATTTATTTTTAAGCTGGTTATTTACCGGAAAAAGAATTTTTGGTATAAAGCGCGGCTAATTTGAATTATAAAGCTCGCACTGAGGTAGTCATGTCCAGAGTATGCCAAGTAACAGGAAAACGTCCTGTGACAGGAAACAACGTTTCACACGCAATGAACAGAACCAAAAGACGTTTTACACCTAATCTGCATCACCACAGATTTTGGGTTGAAACCGAAAACCGTTGGGTTCGTTTGAGAGTATCATCGAAAGGTATGCGTATTATCGACAAAAACGGCATTGATGCTGTATTGGCTGATATGCGTAGCCGCGGCCAACAAGTTTAAGGAGATAGACAATGCGTGACAAAATCAAATTGGTTTCTACAGAAGGCACTGGCCATTTCTATACAACCACAAAAAACAAAAAAACCATGCCTGAAAAAATGGAGATCAAAAAATTTGATCCTGTTGTTCGCAGACATGTAATCTACAAAGAAGCTAAAATCAAATAACTTCTTTTTAAGGCTGTCGGGTCTGATTTTAGACTCGACTAGCTTTAGTCAATTCGGTTTTAAACCAAAATTCCTTCCGATAGTTTCGATTTGTTTAGTGATATAAACTCGCTGAACTGACTGATGTCTTTTTTTGCTAAATCGTTTGCATAGTTTTGTTGATTTAGTGAGTAATCATTTTTTCTTGCCTGTTTTTGCCGGAGTTGCAAAGCCATGTTGTTGCATTTTAAATCTCGTAAGCTGACCAAAGTTTTGTGGATTGCTGGTTTCAGTTGTTTATTGACGAGTTGCTCTATGCGATCGAGTCAACCCAGCGTGGAAGTTCAAACTCAAAAACTGGCTGAAACACTGAGTAAAGGCGGCTATGTTGCTGGTGCGGAGGCAGAAATTGATAGTCAGCGTGAGGTTTGGAATCATGATCATGTGCAATTAGATGCGATGATGACTATGCCGACCGCAGCAGGCAATTATCCTTTGATTATCTATTTGCCGAGCTTGGGCGAAGATGCCAATGCCGGACGAATTTGGCGAGAAACTTGGGCAAAAGCCGGTTATGCGGTGTTCAGTTTGCAGCCAGTTTTAATTGGTCAAGCCTTGAAGGAAATCGAGGCCATGAAAAAACTCAATCCTGAGCTTGAGAGAGAGGATGGTTTTGAAGCGGAAGATGAAGTTGAGCAATCTCAATCTTTAACCGAAGGCTGGTTTGGCGGGAAGTTGCAACGGCCTTCGCGTAGTGCTCAAAATAGCGAATTACGTTATTTAGGCCACGAATATTTTGCGGTTGATAACTTAAAACAGCGTATGCAGCAGGTGTTTTGGGCTTATCAGCAATTGAAAGCGCGTAAATCATTAGGGCAATTTGCGAGCGTTGATTTATCGAAAGTGATTATTGCTGGTTATGACTTAGGTGCGCAAACCGTAGCGGGTGTGATTGGTGAAAATTTTGATAGCGCTTTGCCTGAATCACCGGAATTTAAGCCTTTAGCGGCAATTACTATCAGTCCATCGGTTAATTTGGCTAAAGGCAATGTCCGTAGTCGGTTTCAAGCAATTAAGTTGCCGTTATTGGTGGTGACTGGTACGGAAGATAATGATCCTTATGCGATCAGTTCAGCTTCGGTTAGAACTTCGTTGTGGGAACATGCGGCGGCGGGTAGTAAGTATTTGTTGATGTTGCAAAGTGCTGGACATCAGGTATTGGCGGGGTCAGAGGTTAATTCACGGTTTGCGGTTGGTCGGCGAGGATTGTCGGATCAAGAGCAGTTTGGCGGTTCGCAGGTAGGGCGTCGAAATCCTCATGCCAATGAGGGCTTAATTGCAGGCTTAATGGGCGATCGTGGGCGACGAAATGTTGAACAAAGTTATAAGCAGGTTGCGGCTGTAGCGAGTGTCAGTTCGGCATTTTTGGATGCGGTGGTTAAAAATGACGAGTTTGCGCGGTTTTGGTTGGCAGATAAGGCTATCGCTTGGTTGGGCAATGCCGGCCAAATTAAACAACGATAGTTGAAGTGACGGGCCTAAAGCCAATTCTGCAGGTATAATGTGGATTTTTGTACTCTATTGGGTAGTTGGTTGTGGATATTAAACAATACATGCAGCAATTGGGGCAGCAGGCTAGACAAGCCGGACGCGCTATTAGCAAAGCTGAAACCAGTCAAAAAAATCGTGCTTTGTTAAGTATTGCTGAGGCGATTGCTGCCGGTAGTGCTAATTTGGTGATTGAAAACCAAAAGGATTTACAAGCCGCAAAAGATAACGGTATGGATGCCGCATCATTGGACAGATTGCAATTAACCCCTGCCCGTATTGATGCGATGATTGAAGGCTTAAAGCAAGTAGCGGCTTTGCCTGATCCAGTTGGTGAAATTAATGGTTTAAGTTATCGTCCGAGCGGGATTCAAGTTGGACAAATGCGAGTGCCTTTGGGGGTTATCGGCATTATTTACGAGTCGCGACCGAATGTAACAATTGATGCCGCGGCTTTATGTTTAAAAGCCGGTAATGCCTGTATTTTGCGCGGCGGTTCGGAATCGATTCATTCTAATCGTGCGATTGCTGCTTGTATTGCTCAAGGTTTAGCAGCGGCAGATTTGCCTCAGCAAGCCGTGCAAGTGGTTGAAACCACTGACAGAGCGGCTGTTGGTGAATTGATTACCTTAAAAGAATTTGTTGATGTCATCGTGCCGCGCGGTGGTAAAAGTCTTATTGAGCGAATTAGTGCTGAAGCAACGATTCCGGTGATTAAGCACCTAGATGGGATTTGTCATGTTTACATTGATGCAACAGCGGATATTGAGAAGGCGGTAGCGATTGCGGTGAATGCCAAAACGCATCGTTATGGGGTTTGCAACGCGATGGAAACTTTATTAATTTCAGAAGCGATTGCCGGACAAGTGTTACCGATTTTGGCTGAAAAATACCGTGAAAAAGGTGTTGAATTAAGAGGTTGCTTAAAAACTTGTTCGTTGATTCCAGAATGTGTTAGAGCGACTGAAAAAGATTGGCAAACGGAATATTTAGCGCCCATTTTATCCATCAAAATCGTTGCTGATATTGATGAAGCAATCGCCCATATTAATCAATACAGCTCAGCGCATACTGAGTCTATCGTTACTGAAGATTACACCTTGGCTCGACGCTTTTTACGTGAGGTCGATTCCAGTTCGGTGATGGTGAATGCTTCGACTCGTTTTGCCGATGGCTTTGAATATGGCTTAGGTGCTGAGATTGGTATTAGTACCGATAAATTACATGCCCGTGGACCAGTTGGATTGCATGGCCTAACTTCGTTGAAATTTATTGTGTTAGGCGATGGCCATATTCGGCAATAATGATTGGCGTTTATGGCGGGACATTTAATCCGATTCATTATGGGCACTTGCGAACGGCATTAGAAGTTAAAGCCTTATTTAATTTGGATCAATTGCGATTAATTCCTTGTCGCCAGCCTCCGCATCGCGAGCAGCCTGCTGTTTCAGGTCAGATGCGACTCGAAATGTTGCAGATAGCTATAAATGGTATTGCTGGATTTATTGCCGATAGCCGTGAATTGGATCGAGATGGGCCGTCTTATATGGTTGATACATTAATGACCTTACGGCAAGAATTCCCGGATCAGTCGATAACGTTGTTTATTGGTGCGGATGCTTTTTTAGGGCTGGAAAAATGGCATCGTTGGCAGCAATTATTTGATTATGCTCATGTTGTTGTTATGACTAGACCTAATTTTAGAGCGGAGTCAGAGGCCGTGTTTCTTCGACAACGACGGGTTGTTCAGCGTCAGGCGTTGGAAAATAAATTAGCAGGGTGTTTATTTTTTCAGGCGGTTACTCCGCTTGACATCTCTGCTACCCAAATTAGGCAAATTATTGCCACAGGCGGTAATCCGCAATTTTTATTGCCCGATGCCGTGTTAGCTTTTATTAGGCAGCACCAACTTTATCAGGCTGCACCTTTAACGACAGGACATTGAATGCAAACCGACGAATTAGTTAAATTAATAGAAACTGAATTGGATTTTCGTAAAGGCGAAAATTTAGTGACGCTTTATGTGGGTGACAAAAGCACGATTACTGATTATATGGTGATTGCGAGCGCGACTTCTTCTCGTCACGCTAAGTCACTTTCTGATTACGTTGCTGAAAAGGCTAAAGAGCATGGTGTCATGCCGTTGGGAATTGAAGGGGCTCAGGTTTCAGATTGGGTTTTATTAGATTTGGGGGATGTGATTGTGCATGTGATGACTGGACAGGCGCGTGAATTTTATCAATTGGAAAAATTGTGGTCGGTGCCTGCAACAACCGTTAACGCTTGAGTTTTGTGGGGCTTGATTTTAATAGTAAGATAATTAAGATTGTTTTGGCGTATCGGTTCTGGTGTTGGAAGTATCCGGTGCAAGTTAGATAATTTTCCATAAAAAATTAAATACTATATGTCTTTTATTCGAATTGTTCTTTTTAGTTTGTGTGCGAGTTTAATGGTGTCTTTGACTACGCTGGCGGCAGATTTTGCTGAGCCTCAAACAGCGATTGAAGATGCATCTAATAAGCTAAAAGTGCGTATGCAGGAACCCGGTTTTGCGCATGACTTTCGTAAAATCAACGCATTTGTGAATGAAGTGATTTATCCGCATGTAGATTTCGATGTGATTTCGCAATTAGTGTTGGGCAAATTATGGAAAGATGCTTCGCCAGCTGAAAAAGACAGCTTTAAAAAAGAATTTCAAATTTTATTAGTTAGAACCTATTCCAGAGCGTTTGTTGAATTTAAGGATTGGTCTGTGCGCTTCTTGCCTGTCAATAAGGAAGAAAACGAGAAAAAGGCAATGGTGAAAACAGAGATTTTGCAACCGGGTTTACAGCCAATTGCGGTGAATTACAGAATGCATAATATCAATGGCAATTGGAAGGTTTACGATATTTCGATCGAAGGTGTTAGTTTGGTGACTAACTATAGAACCAGTTTTAAAAATGAAGTTGAACGCTCAGGTTCGCTTCAAGAGGTGATTGAACAATTAGCTAAGCGTAACAATGAAGCGCTTAGTGCACAGAACCATTCTTAATCCCTTCAAATTCGCCGCCAATTTTATAAACATGAAATTGGCGGATCATTATGCAATTCAACAAAGATTCTATATACGCCAATCCACTAGGCCAAATTACAGCTTTTAATTTTGATGAGGCTGTGGTTGATGTATTCCCCGACATGATTCAGCGTTCCGTGCCAGGCTAC
>JBJSYX010000448.1:0-2916 GCA_046090005.1 Methylomonas sp.
TTGGCCCCGATAGCAAACAACAAATGCAAGAAGAACTAGGCATGGGTGTGATCAATATTCCGTTTGATATTGCCAATCTGCAAATCGAAAACCCTCAGGCTGCCGCTCACACTCGCATCGGCTGGTTCCGTTCGGTATCGAATATTCCTCACGCCTTTGCGATTCAATCGTTTATTGCCGAACTAGCCAATCAAGCTAACCGCGATCATCGTCAATTTTTACTGGATTTAATCGGTGAACCACGCAAAATTGATCCGCGCGATTTGGGCGACACTTGGAATCACGGCGAATCGCCGACACTTTACCCGATTGATACCGGTCGTTTGCGTGGCGTGATTGAACGGGTCACTCAGGAAGCTGGCTGGGGACATACGTTGCCTAAAGGTCGTGGCTTGGGTTTAGCCGCACACTATAGCTTTGTTACTTATATTGCAGTAGTAGTGGAAGTGATTGTCGATAATAACGGTAAACTGAACATACCTCGAATTGATATTGCCATAGATTGCGGCCCACAAATCAATCCAGAACGGATTAAATCGCAAATGGAAGGCGCTTGCATTATGGGTTTAAGCTTGGCAACACTCAGCGAAATCAGCTTTAAGGCCGGTATCGCTGAACAGGACAATTTCCATAGTTATCAACTAAGCCGCATTGATGATGCCCCGCAGCAAATCAAAGTTCACCTGATTGATAATCAGCAATTCGATGCGCCATTAGGCGGCGTTGGTGAACCGGCTGTGCCACCGATTGCACCAGCTTTATGTAATGCGATTTTTGCTGCGACCGGACAGCGTATCCGCCAATTGCCAATCAAAGACCAATTACAAAAAAATTAGCTTTATTGCGGGTATCGGCCATTGCAACACAGAAGCCTTCAATCGCTAGGCGGTGCGAACCCTACGGATTAATCGAAGGGTGACGATTTAAAACATACAACTAGCAAACAAGCGATTACAGTAAATGCTTAATCGCTTGCCGCTCTTCTTTTAATTCAGTTTCATTGCGACGCAATCGCTCTAAGCTAAATTGATTAATATCCAAACCTTTAACGATACTGACAAGCCCATCCCGAATCGCCACCGGAAACGAATAAACTAAACCTTCCTCAATACCATAACTACCATCCGATAACACCGCCATACTCACCCATTCCCCATCAGCAGTGCCATGAGCCCATATTCGCATATGCGCAATGGCAGCATTCGCCGCCGAAGCTGCGCTGGATTGACCACGCACTTTGATAATTTCAGTACCGCGATGTTGCACAGTCGGAATAAATTCATCAACAAACCAAGCATCATCCACTAGGGACAAGGCATCAAAGCCATTAACCCTCGCATGATGCAAATCAGGATATTGCATACAAGAATGATTACCCCAAATGATGACATTTTTAATCTGCTGACTGATAACACCGCATTTTTGCGCTAATTGGCTGACCGCACGGGTGTGATCGAGCATGGTCATCGCCGTAAAACAGTCGCTGGATAAATCGGGAGCGTTGTTAATCGCGATTAAAGCATTGGTATTTGAAGGGTTTCCAGTCACTAATACTTTGACATCACGGCTGGCAACATCATTCAGCGCCTTGCCTTGTATAGCGAAAATTTCGGCGTTTTGTTGTAGCAAATCACTACGCAACATGCCGTGAGAACGCGGTTTGGCACCGACTAAAAATGCATATTCGACACCCTCAAACGCCACTTTAGGATCATCGGTCATGACGATTTTTTGCAATAAAGGATAAGCACAGTCACTCAACTCCATCACCACGCCTTCCAAGGCTTTCATCGCCGGTGGAATTTCTAACAAATGCAAAATGATCGGTTGATCCACACCCAACAACTCGCCTGCCGCCAAACGAAATAACAATGAATAGTTAATCTGGCCAGCTGCTCCGGTCACAGCGATAGGAATGGGGCGCTTCATCTTGGTTCCTTAATATCAGTATTACTTAATAGTTTTTGACAATATGACATATTAGTTTTAGGCGAACAATCATAAATTTTCACCGTAGTCCGCTGAAAACACTTGGCTTGCTCGGGGTTTCCGCTGGCGATATTCTGTATAATGCCCAACTTTCCTAGATTGCCTAGCGTATCCGCTAAACTTTTTCAGATGGCTGATTCCATGAAAAAACTGTTATTTCAATTTGATACCGATGCCTATGCTTCGACTTTTGATACTGTTGTCGCTTATGACGGCGGCGCTGATCATGTGATTGGCCATGCCAATGTTAGCCCTGATAATGTTGGTAGTTTGGTGGATGGTTGTATTTTTACCCGTGCTCCTAAAGATAAAAAAAATACCGCGATTTTTATCGGCGGTAGCAATATGGCAGCAGGTGAAGCTTTGTTGTCTGCGGTGCAAAAACAGTTTTTCCCAGGTTTTCAAGTGTCGGTGATGCTCGATAGCAATGGTAGCAACACCACTGCCGCTGCTGCTGTTGCCAAAATTGCCAGCAGTACTGGTTTGGCAGGTAAACAAGCGGTGATCTTGGCTGGCACTGGCCCTGTTGGTCAACGGGCTGCGGCGATGCTGGCTTTAGAGGGTGCGAGTGTCACGATTACTTCCCGCTCGTTAGCCAATGCAGAACAAGCTTGTATAGCGGTGAAACAACGTTTTGGGGTTGAAATTACGCCGGTTGCTGCGCCTGATTTTGATAGCCGTGCGGCGGCAATTGCTAATGCTCATATCGTCTTAGCCACTGGCGCTGCCGGCGTTGAATTATTAAAGCCGGAACATTGGCAAACTCACCCGCATTTGGAAGTCATCGCCGATGCCAATGCCACACCACCAGTTGGGATTGGTGGCACTAATATGATGGATAAAGGCGAATTACGCGAAGGAAAAATTGTTTGGGGGGCGATTGGCTTTGGTGCTTTAAAACTGGCTTTGCATCGGACTTGTATCGGC
>JBJSYX010000449.1:0-6631 GCA_046090005.1 Methylomonas sp.
GAAGCACCGACACCGACGAACATTTCGACGAAATCAGAACCCGAGATTGAGAAGAACGGTACCCCCGCTTCACCGGCAATTGCTCTTGCCAACAGGGTTTTACCAGCACCTGGAGGGCCGACCATTAACACGCCGCGTGGAATTTTGCCGCCCAAAGCTTCGTATTTGCCCGGATCACGAAGGAAATCAACCATTTCCACCACGTCTTCTTTGGCTTCTTCGACACCGGCGACATCAGTGAAACGGACTTTCACTTGGTCTTCGGCCATTAATTTAGCACGGCTTTTGCCAAAACTGTTTTGACCGCCAGCGCCCATTTGTTGTCTACGCATGAAAAATACTAACACTGCAATCAACAGCAATGTCGGTGCCCAAGAAATTAGAATCTGAGTAAACGTCGATTGCACAGCCGGTCTTTCTACTTTGATTTTGACTTTGTATTCCAAAAGCTCATCAATCATCCGAGCATCATCGGGATTAACGGTGGTAAAACGTGTCCCATTTTGGCGTTTACCGTAGACATTATTACCATCAATAATCACTTCGCTAACCGACTCACTACGGATATCCTGAATGAAATCGGAATAAGAAATATCCTGATGCGGATCGTGACTAGGTAACGTAGGATTGAAAGCCGTATAGGTTGCGTAGGCAATAATGCTGAATAACACTAGGGGAAATAGATATTTCTTCATTGACTGACTCCTACCAAAATACAACTGGATGATTTTTCTAACATACCAACCTCTTCCTCTGATTTATTGACGGGCCTTTATTATGGCTCTCATTATTTTTAGACAGTGATTATTATCCAGAAATCCGCATAAGTCGTCATTGTTATATGTCTTAAGCTAACGATAAGCAGAAAAAACAACAATCGTCCTCTAAACTTTGCTTATTTGGCGGTGATTAGAAAGATTTAGTTCAATAAAAGCTATTAAATGTGATTTGCATCAAAGTATGATAAAGATTAATCAATTGACCGCTTAATCGCCTAAGATTATCAAAATTGCGTGATTCAAAAGGAAAGGAGAAAACATGAAACCAAGCAAAATCGGCTTAACTGCACTAATCGTTTTATTAAGTTTAGCCACTACTAATAGCTGGGCGCGTGATCACGGTCATCACGGAGGTCGTAGCTCGCTCAGTTTTGGCTTTTACGCAGGCTATCCCTATGGATACCCATTTTACGGCTCCCCCTATTACATGCGGCCTTACTATGATTACCCCTATTACAATCCACCGGCAGTGATTGCTGTTCAGCCACCACCGCCAGTCACTTATATCGAACAAGCACCACAACCTGCGGCGACACAAGAAAACCCCAGCGGCTATTGGTACTACTGTACGAATCCAGAAGGTTATTATCCTTATGTCAGAGAATGCTTAAATACATGGCAACAGGTTGAGCCAACACCCCCATCATCACGTTAAGGAAATCAAAGATGAATCGACTTTCAAAACTAGCCATTGCGACAATCTCGCTATCCGTCACTGCTTGCAGCACTATGCCGAGCGGCCCAAGTGTGATGGTGCTACCGGGTTCCAGCGCATCGTTTGATCAATTTCGGGTTGATGATGCTAATTGCCAACAATTCGCGCTTTGGCAGATTGGTGGCACAATGCCCAATCAAGCTGCCACTAATAGCGGTATTGGCAGTGCTGCGGTTGGCAGCGCTTTAGGCGCGGCAACAGGGGCTGCAATTGGAGGTGGGACAGGTGCCGCAATCGGCGCCGGTGCCGGACTAGCTGCGGGTGGAATCGCCGGTTCAGGTGCAGCCAGCAATTCTTATTATGCCAACCAACGCCAATATGACGTGGCTTATATTCAATGTATGTATTCTAAAGGTCACCGAGTACCCGTAACTGGGCAGTTTTCAAATCCTAGCCCAGCAAGCTCAGCAGTCACACCAGCATCAGCCCATATTGCACCGCCGCCAGCCGGTTCGCCACCACCGCCACCGCCGATGAAATAAAGCGTTCAAAACGGCTCACTTACCTCATCGTGAGCCGTTAAAGTTTAACCATTAATGTCAGGACTATGCCAAGCTTCGTTAACGATACCAGCCACTTCTAACACAAATAATCTGCCTAGTTGAAAAGCCGCAATACAAATTAAGCCAACTGATATGATTGCCGCTGATGTCATGATGATTAATTTCATTTTGTCCCCCTCGTGTATTGTTATTTCATCCTGTAGGATGCCGTTTTTTGACAATTTTGCTGGATTTTTTAACAAATTCAAGTTGTTAATTAACAACTTAAGTTGCTGTAATTCAAGACCAATCCAACTTTCAAACAGTTAACTCGCTTTGTTAAAGCGAAGTGTCATTTTTTTAATTGAAGAAACTAACTTTAATCATGCAAATTCTCGATCTTCGTGATGCACCGCAACAGATTCCAAAATTAGCCGAATGGCACCATCAGCAATGGGCCTCGCTTAACCCCAACGGCAGCTTAGAAAAACGCATCGTAAAAATGCAGGATTATTTAAGTGACGAATTGATACCCAGCACCTTCATCGCCAAAACTAGCCGACTGCTTGGTTCTGCTGCCATCGTCGACAATGATATGGAAACTTGGCCTGAGCTCACCCCTTGGCTCGCCAGTGTTTTTGTTGCCCCCGAATACCGACGGCAAGGTGTCGGCAGTCAATTGGTTAAACATGTCATGCACAAAGCCAAACACGCAGGCATTGAAGCGATGTACTTATTCACGCCAGACCAAGCAAACTTCTATCAAAAACTAGGCTGGGAAGTCATTGCGAATGAAGAATACCGAGGACATTCGGTGATGGTAATGCGGGTTAGACTCACAGAACTGTAGATTCCAAATTCCTTTGGTAGACAACAACCATTACAGCATACAACCCAAACTGAACTACTCAGTGCATAATTAGCCCATTCAAATATTCTATGGAGAAAATATGGCTTATTGGCTAATGAAGTCTGAACCCGACACCTTCAGCATTGACGATTTAAAAGCTCGCCCGAATCAAACCGAACATTGGGACGGTGTGCGTAATTATCAGGCGCGAAATATGATGCGCGATGAGATGAAGCTCGGTGATTTGGTATTTTTTTATCATTCCAATTGCGATGAACCGGGAATCGTTGGTATCGCGAAAGTCGTCAAACAAGGCTACCCCGACTTTACCGCTTTTGATCCTGACGATAAACATTTCGATCCGAAAAGCAATGCCGATAAGCCCACTTGGATGATGGTCGACGTGCAGTTTGTGAAAAAATTGTCGCGGACGATTAGTTTAAAAGAGTTGAAATTAAAAACCGAATTAGCCGATTTAGCCTTAGTACGCCGTGGTAACCGACTTTCGATGATGCCGGTTACCGAAGCGCAGTGGCAGTTTATTTTGGCTCTGGAATAAGCGTATTGGCGGCTTTTTCCCAGACAGTTTTCGCAACCGAACGAATATTCACATCCCGTTGCGGGTAAGGAATTTCGATATGGTGAGTTTGTAGCGCATGGTAAATATGGGTGTGCAAACTATGGGTGACGATAGGTCTATCAGTTAAATCTTTAACAAATACTTGGATATTAAAATGTAAAGAATTGTCGCCAAAACCATTAAAGACAATATTAGGCTCGGGATCATTCAACACCAATTCGGTATTTTTAATCACCTCCATAAAGATATTTTCCACTAACTCGACATCACTACCGTAAGCAACACTGATAGGAATCACGATACGAGTCACGGTATCGGATAAAGTCCAGTTGATTAACTGGTCGGTAATAAACACCTTGTTTGGCACCACCAGCTCTTTTCTATCCCAATCGACAATATGCGTGGCGCGCATCTGAATCCGACTGACGCGCCCCGTGACGTTGCCTACGGTGACAGTGTCACCGACCCGAATCGGCCGTTCAAACAATAAGATAATCCCTGATACCATGTTGGCGAAAATCTCTTGTAAACCAAACCCCAAACCAACACCTAAAGCCGCCACCAACCATTGCACTTGCGACCAGCTACCGCCCAATTCGTTTGCAATCGCTAAGAAGGCAAACGCAATCAGTACATAACGAACTAATTGAATCAAGGCATAACGACTACCGGCAGTAATTTCGATTTTTTGCGTTAGCAATAAATCCACCAAAGCCGGGAAATTACTGGCAAACACAAAGGTTAAACTGGCGTAAACCAAACAGATGATTAAATTGGTCAAGGTAATTGGTTGTAATAACTCTTTGCCATCGACTAACTGGCTATGGGTCCAAAGCTCAATCCGATCAAAAATCGAAAACGCCGGCAAAATATCTTTCCAAATCATCCAACAGCCGACTAATAAAATGACCGCAATCACCGTGGTTAACAAGGTATGGCTTTGCTGATTAATTTTGGAAATATCCAACAAATTTTCATCATGAACATAAACCCCTTCTAGCTGGGTTTGCTCGCCCTGCTTACGCTTTTGTTTGGCATTTTGTACTGCTAACTGGCGACGCGTAATAGCCAACCAACGTAATGCCAAGGCATGAAATAAAGCGGTGATGAAAATCAGTCTTAAGGTGGTAATCAACTTTTCTTGCAATTCCAAGGCACTTTGATAATACCCGGCCACCGCAAAACCAATAATCACTAACGGCAATAACAAGGCAATCGCATACCAAACATAACGCAAGCGCGTTACCCAACCGGCTGAATATTGGTAAAAAATCTTGCCAACCCCATGAGTTGGATGAATTAAACGATGAAAAATAAACGCCATCGCCCCCATCAAAACGATTAAAGCGGTTCTGCCTAAGGCGTAGCTGTGCTCGGAAAACAAATCACTACCGGTCATCGCGGTAATAAAAATACAGGGCACCAATAAAAACCGCGACCATTTCAATTGGCTATAAATTAAATACGCTGTTCTTGATTGCCAATTTAATAAGCATTCCGCCACGCCATTGACTTTGAACAAGCGATAGAAAAACTGAATCACCGCCAGCGATAAAGCCGCTGAAAATAAGCCTTGAGCAAATGAATGACTGAAACTATCCGCATTAAAATTTAGCGCCAGCACCCCACCAAACCAAGCCATCAACAAAGGCCCCGATAACGACAGCGTGAAGACATGAATCAAACCATGCAAAGTTGGTGTGATGGTAGTATCGGTTTGATTAGTGCGGCTTTCAGCTAATAACTGGTAAAGACTTTGCTTAATTTCCCCTTGAAAACGCCAATGCATGGCGACAATCGCCAAACCGACCAACACCCAAAATGGCATGATTTTGATTCCTTGGCCAAAAGTCACCGCAACCTGTAGCCAATTGCTAGGAGTCACAAACCACAATACGGATTTGAAAATATCTTTTAAGTAATCTTTATTAATCACTGGCGCACTCGGCACCCAAAGCAATCTTTGGTCGAGATAAGCGCTGAATTTTTCCGAACTGGATAACATTTGTTGCAAGCTAAAATCGACATCACCCAACACCCGCGCATATTCGGTGTAAAGCGTTGATAAGCGCCCGACCAACTCCTTTTGGTCGTTTAACAACATTCGCAACTCGGTACGAATGGTGAGTTTTTCGTTTTCTGGCATATCGGGCGGCAATTGCTGGCTAATCATGCCAATCAAAGCCTGACCAATATCAGACAGGTTTTTTCGAATCTCATCCAGCTTGAACATTTCCAAACTGGCTTGGGCAATTTCGTTTTGAATGCTGTCGTTAAACTGACTGAATTGCTTACGTTGTGGCAGATTGCGGCGCTGTTCGCGCAGTAAGTTACCCAGCGCCGGGCTTAAACCAGCCAAATTGATTTTTTGTTCGGCGCTTTGGTAGTCTTTTTCGAGTTGTTTATAGCGCGCGTCGATGTCGTTTTTCTGCTGCGCAAACAGTTCCATGCTTTTATTAATCTCTTGCAAGCTACGATTAAATTGCATGTTTTGTTTGGTAGCGGCTTGAATTAACGGGTGTTTGCCTGCGGCGGCTTTCTCGGCTTGTAGCAAAGCGGCTTGTTCTTTGTCGATTTCCTGTTGACGCCGTTCCAGTAAAAAACCGTCTAAATCCGCAATTAACAAACTTTGCAGTTCACGTTGCAGATTGAATAAATGGATTCGGTCTTTTTGGGTTTGCAGGCGCAAAGGATCGCTGATATTTTCGCGTTCCAAGGTTTTTAAAGTCGCATTCAGCAAGCGAATCCGCGTCTCTAACTGCATTTGTCGGGCTTCTTTTTCAGCCAAATTCTCGCCAGCTTTGCTGGCTAAGGCTTGTTGCTCTTGCTGTTTGGATTTAATTTCTGAAATTTTTTCGCGGATTAATTGCGGCCGGTTCAGCTGTTCGCCAATTTGATTTTCAACTCGACTAATTTCGGCATCTAAATCGCTGAGTTTGGTTTTTTCAATCACCAAACGCTGTTCCAATTCATCGGTGGGAAACAAAGCGAATTTTTCTTGTTTGCGATTTTTTAAATTATTTTCCGCTTCAGCGATTTGTTTCACCAATTGCTTAGCTTCTAAAGGCACGCTGGTCATGGCTTGTTTAAATGACTCAGCTTGGGCTTCTTGGGCTTGTAATTCGTTAAGATTGTCTTGGCTTTCGTAATAAGAGGCTAAAATCCGATTCTTCAAGTCTTCAGACAAATTCTGTTTGTCTTTAATCAGTTGAATCCGTTGTTGAA
>JBJSYX010000450.1:0-4101 GCA_046090005.1 Methylomonas sp.
AGTTAAGACAAAACCTAATGCTAAACCTTTTGGCTTTGCTGCTGATTGCGCGGCAGTATCAGTCGCATCGGGATTGCCCTCTGCAGCGGCAACTTCAGAACTGGTTTCGTTAGACAAGAAAGCGTTGATATAGGCTTCTGACTTAGCATTCACCGATACCGAACCGGCTGCTTTAATATCAGAGTTCTCGATAAAGGCACGCATTTGGGCGGGCTGTTCTTTACCAATATTTGAGCCAACTAGGGCATCGATGGTTGAGAATAAAACATTCTGCGCTTCCCAACCGACTGTATTGAAAGCAAGCGTTGCACCGATGCTGGTGCCATCAGAACTCATTGCACTTTTGTTACTGGCAACAATATGCGCTGAATTCAAGCCTTCAACCACTACATCGCCGTCAGTGGTTTCTACGGTACTTTCTGCAATCCAAGCTTGGGCATTACTAAGCACCAAATTGGTCGCAATCACCCCACCAACAGCCAACCCAGAACCTTCGCCACCGGAAGCCTCAGCGGTACTATCGACTTTAGCCTTGATAATGGCGTTGTCAGTAGCAGCAACCGTTACCGCACTAGCTTCAACCAAAGCTTGGATAATGCTGGCATGCGCTGATCCACGCACATCATTACGCACCACAACCCCACCCACAGCCATTGGCCGCGTCGCCGCTGGCGTTTCGACTGGGGCATCAACGGCATCTGGGATTAGCTGGATACGAACGCCATCAATGGTATGAGCGTCCAAAGCACCATCAAAACCGATAATCCAGCCATTACCCTCGGTCGCAGTCGCGGCTCTTAGAGTCAAGCTAATACCTAATTGCGCCAGATCACCTGCATCGACACTGGCTACCGCATCACTGATGGTTACACTTTGGAAAGATAGCGCTTTGCTAGTTGAATCGGCTGATTCAGCGGAAATTTGTAACACATCAACACCAACCATGTCGGCTTGGAATTGAATATCAAGTACCCACTCGGTCGAAGTACTATTGGTTTCGTCGTAGCTAACGCTGACGCTACCGACACCATACCAAGTTTCCAATACCGCTTCGATAGAAGCAGCATCAGCCTCGGCATCACCCTGAAATTCCAGACTGACTTTTTGACCACCGTCAGAACTCAACCAATACGGCTGGCCTACCGCATTAGTGGTATGAATAATGGTAATTTGCTGATGTTCATCAACGGCATCGACCGCTTCACACTTAGCAACAGCGATTGCCTGCAAAGTAGTTACCGCATCAATGGTTGTCGAAACATCATTGGCTAAATAGGTCGTACCATCGACCGTTAATTCAATACTGAAGCTGCCATAACCGGTCAGGCTTGCCGTATCAAGCAGATAACCTGGACCTTGTGCAGCGACACCATTGGTAATGGTGTGCGTAGCGACCGTCACACCGGTCGTTGGTTTGATTGCGTGAATTTGGGCAATATCTTGGTTACTGTAATTATCGCCACCCAATGCGAGGCGATAATGATTCTGTGTATCGACAGAAACCGTTACCGCATCGGCACCCAAAGCTTGATCCAGCGCAGCTTGTATCAACTCCAACTGCTGGCCTGTGGTAGCACCCGCACTACCATCGACAACGGTACTTTGACTCAAACTGAGTCGCCCGTCTGTCATCTGATTGGGGGTAAAGATCAAATCACCGATATTTTTACCAGCTAATGCACCTTTAAATTCAAGCTGAAATTGCCAGACAGATTGGGTATTAACATGATTGCTGACCAGCACATTGCCTATCCCTAGCAATTGATCCAAAGCGGTTTGCAAAGATTGACTATTCGCTTGCATAGCACTGGCAATCGCTGCCTTAGTGTTGGCAGTCGGAGCTATAAATTCGATACTCGCCTCTTTTCCAGCCAAGCTTACTGTATAACCCAATGCCAGTGGCGGTAACGCTTCTGGTGCTGGTGTTTTAGCTTGCAGGCTGTATGTCAACGCTGCATAGTTGGTATTGGCCGCCGATTGGCTAGAACGGTTAACCACTAAATGCTGGTTCGCCAACTTTTTCTGCATATTGGCTGATAACTCAATCGTGAAGACTTGATGTTTGCTACTCGAGACTTCAGATCGAACCAACAAATCAGGCGAGCCAACGACGGTTATTGTATTAAGTCCCGACACGGCATAGTTTTTCACCATCGCTGCCGTGTGTTTTTTCAGACCCAACAAAGAAGCAACAGCGTCATACAGTGCCCCGACCTGAGTACTAGCATTGTTATTAAAACTGGCGGTACTTATTTTGCTGGTAGAGCCATCCGCTTGCTGCAATGACAGAGTGAATTTCTCCACATTACTGACTTTGCCAGTTTTAGGCACATCGATAGTCAATTGATAGCTAGTCGCAACCACTGGCGCGGGCGGTGTTTGCAAATCACCTACTTTGCTAATGACGAGCTGTTGCACTTCATTGACAGGCTCACCCAATACCAAGACTTCAATTGGATCAGTGACTATTGTGCCTAAAGACAGCACAAAGGTTGGTGTCGGTGCATCAGGACCGCTTGGTAATTGGTTTTTATCAACGCTAATTGCTAAGGCTTGTATTTCTGACACGCCATCAGTCGCGGCGCCAGACTCAGCCAAATCAATCCATTCGCTAGGCGTTTCCTCTACCGCCGTACCATCACTAGCAGTAGAACCGGTATTGCTCGAAGTTGCTGTAGTAGTCGCCGCTGCAGCACCCTTTGCTTCCAAAGACTGCTGACTACCACTAGCTAAAGTCGAAGCATCCAACTTACCGAAATCGATGGTTGGAATTTGCAAATCAATTGTTTTGCTCGATTCAGTATCGACAAAGTAAGCCAGTATTTGCTTCAATTGTTCAGGTAAGGCGTCGAGCAAATTGAAGCTGATGAAATGATCGCCCTCAGCAATTTTGCTATCTGCCTCTTGCAAAGCAGGATCATCGGCAGCGACACTTCCGCTGGTTAGAAAATCAATACCAGTAGCTTTGACTACCGCATCCAAAGGTACCGAATGATTCAAGGTCTGACCGAAAACATTGGCAGTAAATTGCGGGTTAAACAGACGGATTGTTGATGGCATTACTTGCATCAACTCCAAGAATTGATCAACAACTGGCACCGATGAACCAATAGTGCCGAAATCAATAGTTGGAATCGTTAATTCGACTGGCTCGGAACTGCTGTCAATCAATGGTTCAATCAAATCAAATAACGATGAAGGCAGTAAATCGGATAACGAAAAGTCTGCCAACTGAGGGGCAATATCAGCCAATGGAATGTTAATTGGATCGAATCTGGAATTCGGTTCGCTACCAAAATCAAAACCAAATAATTGGCCAATTAACTGCGGATCATTGAGGTGATATTGATTCGGGATTACCTGTAGCAATTGCCACAAGGATTGAGTGAGTGCATCACTATCTTGTAAGTTAAGCACCGTTTCTGTGCCATCGATGGTGTAGCCTGTAAACTCACCGTCCACCATCGCATCAAGATCCAAAGGCGGCATACTAGCTTCGATAGGTGCTAAGGAGTCATCAATAAATTCTGCGTAGCATTCCGGTGTTTGAACGCTAATTGACTGACCAAAATCGAATAATAGGGTTTTGCCTAGCAAGCTCATTTTTAGTTGCGGCTGGCTAATCTGAAAATGAGAAGGTAAACAACGCCCCGCCCCCTCAGGGACATTGATATACACACTGAGGTCAGCAGTTGGCAAGCTGTGATCGCTGATCAAATCAAGCAGTTTGGTATTTTCCCAACCCACACTAGCGATTACGCCCCATTCAACGGCCTGACTATCAATTTCTAAACTACCTAATGATTGTTCGTATTGATAAAACGGTAATTCGGGATTCGGCAAAATTAGTGATAAATCAAGTGCAGGGCCTTGTAACGATAAACCCGCTAAATCAAGACTAGGTGCTTGAATATGAATACCCGTCTCGGTCTTTGTTAAAACCTCGGTGTCAGCTGGCGCAGACTGAGTTAACAAGTCCATTAAGGTCAAATTATCCCAACCCACCGCGGCATGGAGACCAATATCGTAACTTTCACCAGCTACTTCAATCGTCGACAGAATCAGATCTTGTTCAGTATATGGCAACGGCGTATCGCTAAC
>JBJSYX010000451.1:0-2700 GCA_046090005.1 Methylomonas sp.
AGAAAACTGGTATGTCTAACTGCTTATTGTTGCGTGGTTTATCGCGTGAAGCAGGGCACTGGGGTGAATTTGTGCCACAAATGCAGACTGCATTGCCGAACGTTAAGGTGAACACTTTAGATTTACCGGGCACCGGACGCTTTTATCAACAAACCAGCCCCAACCGAATTGACGCAATTTTACAAGCCACTCGCCAGCAAGCATTACAAGACGGCTTACTCAAGCAACCGATTCACTTACTCGCGGTATCACTAGGCGGCATGGTCGCTTGGGAATGGTTGCAGCGTTACCCGCAAGAGATTGAATCAGCGATTTTAGTCAACACCAGCTTCGCCAACCTTAGCCGGTTTTACCAACGCTTACGCTGGCAAGCCTATAGTCAATTAGTGGGTGCTTTGACCAGCCATGACACCTACCAACGTGAATTAGCGATTGTTCGTATGGTCAGTAATCGAGCCGATTGCGAACGCCAAATCATTGCTAGAGCGTGGGCGAAATTACATCAACAACATCCCATTAGTCTAAGCACCAGCCTTAAGCAAATCACCGCTGCTGCCCGCTACAAACCGACTTTGAGCCGTCCGCAGCTACCGGTGCTATTACTCAATAGTTTGGGTGATCGCTTAGTTTCAGCCAACTGTTCCGTCGCTATCCAACAGCGCTACCAATTGCCGTTACACAGCCACCCCAACGCCGGCCATGATTTGGCGTTGGATGCGCCAGAATGGCTGATTGAGCAGGCTGTCAGTTGGTTACAAAATCTGCCGCCGTCACACGCTTGTAACCTTGAGAATCTAAAGTCGCCGGACCTTAAGCTTTACGGGATTTAACATGCTGACATCAGAAATATCAATTAACAAAGCCCATATCCTTCTCAGTTTTGACGGCGAATTAGAGCAGTTACATGAGCTAGTGCTAAAAATGACCAATTTGATTTTGTATCAACTGGAACTGGCTTTAACAGCCTTAAGCGATGAAGATTGCGAAACCGCATTGAAAATTATCGCCCAAGATAAACAGCTTAATCATCTGGCGATTGAGATTGATAAAGAAGTTTTAGAGCTATTAGCAAGGCATCATCCCGTCGCCAATGACTTACGCGCGGTGATTTCTATCTCCAAAATCAGCAGTGAGCTAGAAAAAATCAACGATGAAATTACCGAAATTGCTCGCTTGGTTTTGGCTTTGTTTGAACCGCGCTTAGGCGGCGTCAATGCAGGATTGCCTGCCGATTTGATTAACATTGGTAATCTGCTAGAAAGCATGTTGAAAAAACTAATCTTAGCGTTTTGGAACCGGCAATCCATCCAAGCCTATGCTTTATTAGAACTGGGGCGCAGTTGCGAGCAAAATTTACAAATCAGCACCAAACAACAATTGGCGTTAGCAGTTAGCGATGCCAGAAAGGTCGGTCGAAGTCTGGATATTATAGAAATCCTTAAAGCGTTGGAACATTGTGGCGAATCTTGCCGAAATATCGCTGAATACATCATTTTTATGATTGATGGCGAAGATGTAAGACACCTTAAACTCAACAATCGTGATAATTAATCATGCCTAGAGAATTATTACTGTTACGTCATGCAAAATCGGCTTGGCCTGAAGGGGTTGCCGACTACAACCGCCCGTTAAAAAAACGCGGTAAAAAAGCCGCTTTATTGATGGGTGAATGGCTTTTAAGCCAAGCGTTAAGCCCTGACTGGATCGTCAGCTCTCATGCCGACCGTGCTCGTGAAACTGCCGAAAAACTTTGCAAAGGCTTACAAATTAAAAAACATGGGCTGTTGTATTTTGATGACCGGATTTACGAAGCCTCTGTCGAATCGCTGAAAAGTGTTTTAGCAGACTGTCCATCATTTAAACAACGGGTATTAATCGTCGGCCACAATCCCGGTTTGGATAATTTATTAATCGATTTGGTTGCAGAAACCTTAGTGCCTGATGACGATGACAAAATTTTAGGCACCGCTAATTTAGCGCGAATCAGCCTACCCGATGACTGGCATCAATTACATACCGGTTGCGGACAACTGATTAGCATCACTAAGCCTAAAGATATTCTAGCGGCGATAGAACCCATCAGCGAACCGCTAACCGCAGAACAGATTGAGGTTGAACCAACGCTGTTTGAACAACCAGCAGAAAACGCAAAACTCAGCCGTTTACAACGATTCAGTAACTGGCTGACTCGGAATAAAAACAGCCATAAACACACGCTTAACTCATGAAAATCATTGAACTTTATACCGCTGCCAAACCGGAAAAATTGGTTAAAAAACTAAACCAACAGATTCCGACCCAAATACTATCAACTGAATACATTCTTAAATCTTATTATGATAGTTTTGATTGGCGCTTGTATAAGCATCAATTAGTCGCGGAACAAATTCGCTCCAAACAACAATCGCATTTTTTACTACGCAAGCTTGATAGTGAAAAACTGATTGCTGGAACCGATTTAAAAGACATTCCAAAATTTTCACAGCAATTTGAAAATCAAGAAATAGCGGATATTTTACAACCCATACTGAAAATTCGTGCTTTAACCAAAATCTGTACAATTGATTATGATAGTTATTTGATTGGCATTAAGAATGAAAATGGTGATTTAATTGCTAAACTCACTTTCGAACAATATGAGTTATTCGGTAATCGTCTATTATTAGAAGCCGAGCCTAATCAACAGAAGAAAATAGGCCA
>JBJSYX010000452.1:0-2148 GCA_046090005.1 Methylomonas sp.
GATTTAAACAACAACGAAGTATTTTCTGAAAACACAGTTTCTTCAGCCGGTAATTTATCCGGCAAACTGATAGGCCCCACTTGACGACAAGCCAAAGAAAATTGTGAAGGATCTTCCGCCAACCCCAGCGTGCCGGAAATACCGCCGGTCCGCGCTTGGCTAATGTGGCAAATCACATTGTTAATTTTCGGATCTTGAAACGCATCGACACAGACTTTGTGATTAGCCCCGACCAATTTCCACGAAGTCGTCACACAACCGACTTCATCGGCATTCACCACCGCACTACCGAACAACAAGCCTGCCAAGGCATACTTTTTTAAACTGATTTTCATATTAGTTTTATCCATTAAGAAACAAAAACCCAGTCGCTAAAACAAGCCGCCTGACCGTGATACTGCCCATCTTGAGCGAAAAGATTCCACACCACCGCGTTATCAATCCTAAACCGTCTACCGGTTTTTGAAATCCGCACCCCGCTGTAATGGTCGATAAAACCGTGATTTTTGACCTGTTGCAACAAAGCCTCGCGTTGCTGTTGATTAACCGGCTCGGCGGATAATCGGGAAGGCATCGCCAACAACTCGTCCCAGCTCAATTCAAACAATTCTAAAGCACGACGATTGCCGTAATTAAATAGCGGATCAACTCCGGTATCGTGGGCGAGCAACACAAAATCGGCTTCAAACAATTGCTGGGATAAAGGTTGGTTTGGTTTGAGCGTCAGCAAGGGTTGATTTAACAAGCGTTGGTAACTATCAAATAATAATTGGCTTTGGATCTCGTTAAGGGTAGGGGGCATGGTTGATAGGCTGATTTTACCGATAAGCCATTAGGCTACCGCATAGATTACTAGAACTAAAGCATTTGATTGATTATCATCAGTAACTCTTGGAAAAATCATTTTCTTAATACCCTCAAGCAATGGCTAAGGTTCGCGCAATCATCTGGATAGAATGAACTATGAAACATCAAATCGACCCCAAAATAGATTGCGTGTTTAAGGCATTATTAGGTGCTGAGAATAACCGTAACCTGCTGGTACATTTTTTAAATGCGATTATCGGTAGCGATTTATCTGCATCGATTGATAGCGTTGAAATCATCAACCCTTATAACGAAAAAGAGTTTTTGGAAGACAAACTCAGTATCGTCGATGTCAAAGCCAAAGACGCATCTGGCACCATTTACCAAATTGAAATTCAACTGGTCAGTTATGCCAATCTACCAGAACGGATTTTGTACAACTGGGCCGACATATACAGCCAACAACTCCAAAGCGGCGACCACTTTCATGTACTCCGCCCAACCTATTCGATCTGGCTATTAGCAGGCAATTTGCTTGAAAATGACACCGACTATATTCATGCCTATAAAATCAAGGATGATAAAGGCAGAACATTAAATAACCACTGCGGCATCTGGTTGTTGGAATTGGAAAAATTTAATGCCCAACAGATTGAAACCGAACAACAGCGCTGGTTAAGATTTTTTAAAGAGGGTGACAGCTTAAATGATGAAGCCGGTTTACCCGATTGGATGACAACCGAAGAAATGAGGCAAGCGATGAACACATTACGCCAGTTTTCAGAAAAAGAACGCGACTATCACGCCTATCAAGCACGGCAGAATTTTTTACGGGAACAACTGACTATTCAATATGAATTGGATCAAGTTCATAAAGCCAAGTTAGAAGCGGAAAAACGTGAGCAGATTGCGATAGATCGTGAGCGAATCGCGGTAGCTCGTGAGCAGATTGCAGTAGATCGTGAGCAAACAGCGTTGGAATTGGCTAAGCAAAAAGACCTTGAAATTGAACGTCTAAAAGCGCTTTTGGCAAAAAACAACCTCAATTCTTAACGCCTAGATACTGCTGATCGGATTATCAAAACACTGTGGACAATTTACCGGAGTTACCTCGATGCTGGCTGGGCACAACCTATATTCTGCTCACCTTATCGAGTTGTAACTTGGCCGTTCATCAGCATAGAGAGGAGCCAGTCTCGGAGTGATGCTAACTTGGTATTTTCGCGTTGATTTACGATCAGCTGCTTTAAGACCGGCTCTAGGATTTGTCCGAACAATCCAGCAGTTTCGCGGTTAAAGGGTTGCATAAATCTCATCATGACATTGGGATTTACGCGCTTG
>JBJSYX010000453.1:0-2971 GCA_046090005.1 Methylomonas sp.
CGAAAGTCAGTGGCTTGTGTTTGGAGTGGTTAGAGAAAATGTTGTAATTTTTTAAGATAAAGGTCGGAAGCCGTTAAATTGCCACACAATTCAAAAACTTCCGTTTGTTGGCTAATGAGTTAGCCTGTTTCAGTTTCTTTATCCTCGTCTGCTGCCATATCCGAGATTTCTTTTAAACGGGCAACGACTTTGAAGTTGATGCTGCCTTCTGGATAGTGGCCGGTTTCATCCATTTCTCCAGCATCCAAGCCCATTAATAAACTCAAAGCCTCATTAACATTCGAAACCGCATAAATCGCGAATTTACCTTGTTCAACCGCTTCAATTACCGGTTGTTTCAGCATTAAATTGCGTTTATTCGAGGCAGGAATAATCACTGCTTGCTTACCCGTTAAGCCACGCGCGGCGCAGAGATTGAAGAAGCCTTCGATTTTTTCATTAACCCCGCCAATCGCTTGTACTTCGCCGTATTGGTTGATGGAGCCGGTTAAGGCGAAGCCTTGTTGAATCGGTAGGCGAGTCAAGGCTGAGATTAAGCAGCACAGTTCGGCTAATGATGCGCTGTCGCCATCGATGTGGCCGTAGGATTGTTCCATGGCGATACTGGCGGAGATGGCGAGCGGAAATTGTTGGGCGTAGCAATGGCCTAGGTAGCCGGTCAAAATCATCACGCCTTTGGAATGTATCGGTTGGCCGAGTTCGACTTCGCGTTCAATATCGACAATTCCGCGTGAACCAGGGTAAACAGTGGCGGTGATTCGGGCTGGTGCGCCAAAGCTACTGCCGCCGATGTCGAGTACGGTGAGACCGTTGAGTTTGCCAATCGCTTCGCCATCACTATCAATCAAAATGATACCTTCCAGCATTTCTTCCAAAATTTCTTCAGCAATGCGGCCATTGCGGGCTTCGCGGGCGGCAAGCGCGGATTCGATTTCGGCTTGGTCGAGCTGTTGGCTGGTGCTGTTGAGTAGATTGGCTTCAGCAATAATTTCCAGACAGTCGTTAATGTGGGCTGACAAGCGTTGTTGATTTTCGGCCAAACGGCAGCTGTGTTCGATTAAGCAGCGTAGCGCATTATTTGTTAACGGTTTACTGCCAGCGTCACGGGCTTGGCGGTTCATCAAGGCGATGAATTCGCTGATGTTGCTATTGGTGGCTTTAATGTGATCATCAAAGTCGGCCAGTACCCGAAACATTTCTTTAAATTCACTATCGAGTTCTTCGAGTAAGTAATAAACGTCACGGGCACCAACCAGAATGATTTTCACATTCAGCGGTATTACCTCGGGTTTTAGGGTGATGGTGTTGATGCCTTGTTCGGCGTAAGGTGATTCGATTTCGATCCGCCCTGCTTTCAATGCCCGTTTTAAACCTTCCCAGACAAACGGATAAGTAATCAGTTTGTCGGCATCAATAATCAAGTAACCACCATTAGCGCGGTGTAGTGCGCCTGGGCAAATGCGGCGGTAGTTGGTAACTAATGTGCCTTGGTCGCTGCTGTATTCGATGCGTCCAAATAGGTTTTGATAAATCGGGTGTGGTTCGTAAACCACCGGTGCACCACCGTTGTCGTGTTTGCTATCGACCAAAATGTTAGGCAGATATTGTTCGCTGAGCAGTTGGCGTTTGGCGGCGGTGTCGCGTCCATCTGAATTACGACTAGGCATTAAATAGTCGGCGATGGTGTTGTTGAGGCTTTTTTCGATTTCCGCTAGATAGGTAATGACGTCGTCAACGTGTTGGTATTTGCTGTTAAGTTCGGCAAAAAGTGGCTCTATCGCTTGTTTAATGGTTTCATTATCCAGTTGGCGTAATTCTTCAACTAGGGTTTTGCGCCATTGGGGTAGTTCGCTTAGAACTTCAGCTAAATAGTCTTCTAATGCTTCGCTGTGTTGATGAAACACTTCGCGCTCGGCTTGCGGTAACAAGGTAAATTGTTCTTCGTCGAGGGCTTTATCGTTGCGAATCGGTAGGAAGGTGATGGAGTCGCTGTCACGGTACAGTGCGACATCCATATCACGGGCTTTGGCGTCAACCAAGTTGATAGCAGCGTTGTAGCGTTGGTTGAAGCGGCGTTCGATGGTGGTTTTTTTTTGTTGGTAGCTGGGGCTTTCAAATGCCGAAGGAAAAGTGACTAATAAGTCATCAATCAGTTTTTCAATGTCTTTGTTGAAATTAATCCCTTCACCGGAAGGTAGTTGAATTGCCACTGGTTCACGGGGATTTTCAAAGTTTTCAACGTACGCATAGGACAATGGCGCTTCTTGTTGTTGGGTGTAATCGAACAGGTAGTGATTGATCATTGATAAGCGGCCCGTGCCTGGATTGCCCATCACGAAAATGTTATAACCAGGCGCCTTCATCGCGACACCAAACGCTAATGCTGATTGAGCACGAGGTTGGCCTAGGATGCTGTGATTATGATGTTTGGGGGCGGGAATTTCGGTGGTATCAATCACCAGCTTGAGCGCTGTAGCCGGCAGTTTCAGATGTTCGAGCATGGTGACCTTAGTGGTTATCTTCAACCGAAAGCATATGGTGCATACGTTCGGCTTTGGTTTTTAAGTAATCGATATTGTCGGTATTGGTGTGGGGTTGGATGGCGATTCGTTCGGTGACGCTAATGCCAAGCGCGGTTAGACCGTCAATTTTTTGTGGATTGTTGGTGATTAAGGCGACAGATTTAACGTTTAAACTGTTGAGAATCAGTGCTGCGATGTCGTAGCTACGTTCGTCGGCGAGATGGCCGAGTTCTAAATTAGCGTCAACGGTATCCAAGCCTTGGTCTTGAAGATTGTAGGCTTTGAGTTTCTCGTACAAGCCTATGCCCCGCCCTTCTTGACGTAGATACAGCAAGACGCCAAAGCCTTTTTGATTGATCAGGTCGAGTGCCATATCGAGCTGTTCCCCGCAATCACAACGACGCGAGCCAAGTACATCACCGGTAAAGCATTCCGAATGTATTCTGACC
>JBJSYX010000454.1:0-7185 GCA_046090005.1 Methylomonas sp.
CGGATCAACCTCGGTTTTAATCCGTTTTAATTCACCCTGCTTTTCTAACTGGGCGATGAAGTCTCTGAGGTCTTTGTATTTCATTAGATGGTAAAAAAGGTATTAGTAAAAATTGGCGATAGCTAGATAAAACGAGGTGAGTGAGTTAAAAACTAAATCCCAAACACCAAAACAAACACAAAGGCTAATATCGTCCACAAGGTAATTTTGGTTTTTAACGGTGTCTCCCGCCAAATCGCTTTTAAATAATTTTTAAACGCTTGCGATTTATCATCAGCCGCCAGAATCAATTTCAACTGGCCTTTAACCGTGTTTCGTTCGAGCTTTTGCTGTTCTTCAAACAACAATTCATCTAGCTGTGAATAAAACACATCACAAGTTGGGCATTTAAACACTTCGCCAATTCTGGCTTGACCGCATTTTGGGCAATTTTTCATAATTTATTATTCGGAAGCTAACCAAGCAATCGTTTTACCGGTTGCCCTTTCGTATAGCGTTTCAGGTGAAATATCAAAACCACATGGCCAAGCTAAAGTTGGCCATTCATCAAGATAAAAACGCTGAAACTCCACAATATCTTTTAATGAATAGGCTGCTGGATAACGAGTAATCACATCAGCTAAATCAGCCACACCTTCTTCGCCATTGTTAAATTTCAGCTTAATTCGATATGCCGTTTGGTATTCAGCTGTTTCAACGGCAATCATTTTAGTTAAACCACAATCCCATTATGCCGCAACAAAGCATCAATCTTCGGTTCACGACCACGGAAGTTTTTAAACAACGTCATCGCTTGGCTGCTGCCGCCTTGCTCCAGAATATTATGCAAAAACGCTTCGCCAGTGGCGCGGTCGAAAATACCGTTTTCTTCAAATAAGGAAAACGCATCAGCAGACAAAACTTCCGCCCATTTGTAGCTGTAATAACCGGCTGCGTAGCCACCGGCAAAAATGTGCGAGAAGCTGTGGGCGAAGCGATTAAATGCGGGTGGTTTAACCACTGCAACACGGTCACGAATGCTTTGCAAGGTTTGATAAATTCGTCCACCTTGTGCTGGGTCGTAGTCTTGGTGAATTTTGAAATCAAACAAGCTAAATTCCAGCTGTCTGACCATCATCATCCCCGCCTGGAAGTTTTTGGCGGCTAACATTTTGGCGAACAACTCATCAGGCAAGGCTTCACCGGTTTGGTAATGACCAGAAATTAACGCCAAAGCCTCTTTTTCCCAGCACCAATTTTCCATAAATTGACTCGGCAATTCGACTGATTCCCATTCCACACCGTTAATCCCTGACACGCCTAAATAGTCGATTTGGGTCAGCATGTGGTGAAGACCGTGTCCAAATTCATGAAATAAGGTTTCGACTTCATCATGAGTCAATAAAGCCGGTTGATCACCGGTGGGCGGGGTGAAGTTGCAGACTAAATAAGCCACTGGGTGTTGAATACCATCGGCGTTTTTTTTGCGCCCGACACAATCATCCATCCACGCCCCGCCACGTTTTTTGGCGCGAGCGTATAAATCCAGATAAAAACGGCCGCGTGGTTGCTGGTCTTTATCGACGATTTGGTAAAAATGGGCGTCGGGATGCCAGCTATCAAACTGGTTGATTGGACTAATTTGTAGGCCATAAAGCTTTTCAACAATCGCGAACAAGCCAGGTAAAACCCGATTGACAGGAAAATAGGCTTTTACTTGTTCTTGCGACAGTTGGTAAAAATGTTGGCGCATGTTTTCCGAATAATAGCCAATATCCCAAGCCTGCAAATCCTCTAAACCGTGCTCACTGGCGGCAAATTGGCGTAATTCGTCTAAATCACGTTGCGCTTGAGCTAAGGATTTTTCCGCCAAATCCTCTAAAAAGTTGACCACAGTATCGGTGCTGTCGGCCATTTTGGTCGCCAACGAATATTCGGCATAGTTGTTAAAGCCGAGCAATTGGGCTTTTTCATGGCGTAAGGCCAAGATTTGTTCCATCGCTTCGCTGTTGTCCCATTTATCGGCATCAGGGCTTTGGTCGGAAGCGCGGGTTGAATAGGCTTGGTAATGTTCAAAACGCAATTCGCGATTGTCGGCATAAGTCATCACCGCTAAGTATGATGGGAATTGCAGACTGATTAACCAGCCGTCTTTACCTTCCGCTTCGGCACTTTGTTTGGCTTGTGCTAACGCTGATTCTGGTAAGCCTTTTAATTGTTCAACATCGGTGATCAGCTTTTGCCATGCGTTGGTGGCGTCCATCAGATTTTCTTCGAATTGACTGGCAAGTTTCGATAATTGTTGGCTGATTTCCTTGTAGCGGGCTTGTTTATCAGCGGGTAAATCAACGCCGGACAAATGAAAGTCGCGCAAGGCATTGTTAATGATTTTTTGTTGACCACGATCCAGACTGGCAAATTCAGCGCTGTCGTGGATGCTTTTATAGGCTTGATATAACTCAAGGTTTTGGCCAGTTTCAGTAGCGTATTCGCTAAGTTTAGGTAAACAGGCGTTATAAGCTTCGCGCATATCATCACTGTTGATTACCGCATTCATGTGACTGACTGGCGACCAAGCTTTGTTTAAGCGGTCTTCAGCAGTTTCAATCGGTTCAACCAAACTTTGCCAAGTATAAGGTGCACCGTTTTGTAATTGCGCGGCAATGGTTTGACGCGCTTCATTCAGTAGTTGCTCAATCGCCGGTACAACATGCTCGGCTTTGATTTTTGAGAATTGCGGTAGTTCGGTGATTTCAAGTAAGGGATTGGTCATGGTTTTGGCCTTTTAAAAAATTAAATTGTGGGTGCATTCAATGCACCTACTTCTGGCGTTCAGCATCAAGCAAAGCAATCACATCCGTGGTTGCAGGCCTTACCCCTCGCCAAATAAAAAACGCTTCGGCTGCTTGCTCAACCAACATACCTAAGCCATCCAAGCTTTGTGCGGCACCCTGCGCCAGCCCCCATCTGACAAAAGTGGTGGGCAGGTTGCCGTAGGCTAAATCGTAGCAACAGGCATTGGCGGCCAGTAAATCAGCAGGCAAAGGCGGCAATTGATCGCTCAGACTGGCGGAGGTAGCATTTAACACCACGTCAAATTGCAGCCCTTCAAGCGCCTCAAAACCCAGCGCCGTCAGTCTACCTTGTGCGGCAAAGTCTGCAACCAAGGCTTCTGCCTTACTGACAGTGCGATTGGCAATACTGATTTGTGCTGGCTGACAATCCAGTAACGGCAGAATAATCCCACGAGTCGCACCGCCGGCCCCCAATATTAAAATCCGTTTGCCGGCTAATTGAATTTGATGATTGCGAATTAAATCGTTAACCAAGCCAATGCCGTCAGTGTTATCCCCCAAAATGCTGCCATCGGCTTGTTTGGCTAAAGTGTTAACCGCTTTGGCAAGCCGAGCGCGTTCGGTGAGTTGATCGGCATATTGCCAAGCTAATTCTTTTAATGGCACCGTACAATTTAAACCTTGGCCACCGTTAGCAAAAAAAACCTTGGTCGCGGTTACAAAGGTTTCGGCTGGCACTTGTTGGGCAACATAATCCAAGTCTTGCTGGGTTTGCTGAGCAAATAAAGTATGAATGCGCGGTGATTTACTGTGTTTAATCGGGTCGCCAAACACGGCGTAATGGTCGATCATCGGTAAGCTCGTTTATGTGTCCAAATTTCCCAAACAATGGTGCAGGCGATAATCACAATCGCTAATAAACCTGCTACCAACATGAATTGTTCTAAATAGGCGATTAATACCGCACAAGCGCCCAGAAAAAAACCGACCAAGCTGAGTTGCCAGCCAATCCGAATCCCATCCAACATGGTCGCCAGCGCTAAAATCAATAACACGACTAAACTGGCGCTGGTCTCGTCCAAGCGTCCCGATTGTTGTAGCAAAAATGCACCACCCACCACCATCAACGTGGTTAACCAATGTAAGGCTTGTTCTTTGACAATCGCGCCAAAGTCCAAATCGGTTTTTTTAGATTTAAACCAGCTAATCAAAACCGCCATCACCGCGAATACAAACACAATCCCCAACCAATAGGCGTAACCATCGGACGGTGAAAACTCGGTGACGCTAATGCCCAATAAAGCCAAGCCCAATAAGATAATCAATAAAGCTTCTTCAATTTGAAAGCGACGACGATGTTCGCCATATTGCGGGTCTTGCATGGTGAATCTCCGTTATGGTTGTTTAAGCCATTGCGCGGCTTGTTTGGCAAAATAAGTCAAAATCGCATCACTACCGGCGCGTTTAAAAGCTAATAGTGATTCTAAAACGGTTTGTTTTTCATCAAGCCAACCATTTTCGGCAGCGGCTTTTAACATAGCGTATTCACCACTGACTTGATACGCAAACGTCGGCACACCAAACTGGTCTTTAGCGCGGCGGATAATGTCTAAATAAGGCATTCCCGGTTTAACCATAATCATGTCGGCGCCTTCTTGTAAATCTAAAGCAATTTCACGCAAGGCTTCATCGGAATTAGCAGGATCCATTTGATAACTGTATTTATTGCCACCGCCTAAATTACCAGCCGAGCCTACTGCATCACGGAATGGGCCATAAAAACTGGAAGCATATTTGGCTGAATAGGCCAGAATGCGGGTGTTGATATGCCCATTAGCTTCAAGGGTTGCGCGAATGGCGCCGATGCGACCATCCATCATGTCCGATGGCGCAACAATATCAGCACCGGCTTCGGCGTGAGATAAGGCTTGTTTACACAACACGTCCACGGTTTCATCGTTAATCACATAGCCTTGCTCATTTAACAAACCGTCTTGGCCGTGAATGGTAAAGGGATCAAGGGCGACATCGGTAATCACACCTAGCTCTGGAAAATTGCTTTTTAAGGCTCTGACGGTACGCTGGGCGAGACCTTCGGGATTATAAGCTTCTTCAGCTAACAAAGACTTGCCTTTGGGATGTATCACCGGAAACAACGCAATGGCTGGCACGCCTAAATTCAATAGCGTTTCAGCTTCTTTTAAAATCAAATCAATCGACATCCGCTGAACATCGGGCATAGAGCCAATTGATTCTTGCCGATTGTTACCTTCAATCACAAACAAAGGGCAGATTAAGTCATCGCTGGTTAATCGATTTTCGCGCATCAAGCGACGGGAAAAGTCTTGAAAACGCATACGTCTCATGCGTGTGGCGGGGAATTGATTGTTTTCCATGTTTAATCGGTGGTTATTTAAGTGATTGAAATCCGGCAAGACAAAATAATCATGGCAGACTGTCTGTGCGGGAAACTTAACTATTCTACGTAACAGCTGGGAGATTTGGATATAGGCTCTTCAATCGTTTTAATGCCAATCCAAATCACTTATCCCCGTTGCTTTATGCAGGATTAGCGTTAATCCAAAGCTATCAATGGCTTGCTTTAGTTTTTCTCGCCAACCAATCTTTGCTATTATCTGAAATCGAACCTGTAATTATTATTATAAAATCCACAACACATTATGAATAAAAAGAAAATTATCGTGTTTGCCATTGCTTTAGCAGCGTTATTGGCAATCCAAATCAAATTTTTCCTACCTTTTATGTATGACATTGCGGCATCGGATTTGTTTTTGGTTGAAAGCAAAGATGAAGCCAATGCCATGCCGATTAGCAATGATATGACTGCTTTGGCTTTCGCTCATTGCAACAACTACATCAAAGAAGAATTAGGTGAAGAAAAATCAACCTCTTTCGCTGGCCAAGCAACCAATGCTTGGAGTCTTGGCAATTATGAATACATCGTTAATGCCGATGTTGAAATTTCTGGCAAAGACGCTCCAGGCGCGATTCATCACTACGTTTGCCGAATTCAATACAACAACGGTGATGACACATCCGGTGCTGGCAGCTTTGATAACTGGAATGTAGTTGGTTTAACCGGTATTGAGTAAGGTCTAAACCGTGCAAATCGCCTATCAATTACAATTTCAAGCTGAGGATTATTTAGCTTGGGAAGCAAGCCAAGCCGAGAAACATGAGTATTGGAATGGCGAGGTGTATGCGATGGGCAGTGCGCGGCGTGAGCATGTTGTGGTTAGCTTAAACATAGCCTCCGCCTTAAAACAACGACTAAGAGGCAAACCTTGCCAGCCTTATATTGCCGATATGAAATTGCGCGTTGATGAATATAACGCGTTTTTTTATCCCGATGTCATGGTATCTTGCCACGCTGATGACCGCAAAGCCGAGCAGTTTTTATCGCATCCTAGCGTGATTATTGAAGTCTTATCAGATTCAACGGCGGCTTATGATAGAGGCGATAAATTTTTGGCTTACCGCACCATTAAATCGCTACAAGAATATTTAATCGTTGATGTTGATAGCCGTCGGGTTGAATGTTATCGCCGTGCGGCTAATCATGAATGGCTGTTACACGATTATTTTGCTACCGACAGCTGCCAACTTCACAGCTTAGGTTTTGAAATTCCATTAGCCGAGTTTTTTGAAGAACTCGACTAATTTCTTATTGATTAAAACTGCTTGGAGTTTTTGCTATTGCGAAATACCAAGGGTTTTTCATCGGCTGATAAAGCCAACTCTCTGGCGGAATTAATCGCCGCATCAATTCGATAACGCTCCGGTGATTTACTGCATACAGGATCAGTGCTGGCAGCGTCGCCATTGAACAAAAACGCCTGACAGCGACAACCACCAAAGTCTTTATGCTTTTCGTCGCAACTGCGGCAAGGCTCTTGCATCCAATCAGTACCACGGAAAAAGTTAAAGGCTTTCGATTCGTTCCAGATTTGCTCGATACTAAAATCGTTAACATTAGGACAATCTAACCCCGGTAACTCTCTTGCTGAATGACAAGGTAAAGCGGTGCCATCTGGGGCAATGGTCAAAAAGGTCGTCGCCCAACCGTTCATACAGGCTTTTGGCCTATCTTCGTAATAATCAGGCACCACGTAATAAATCTTCATTTTGCCGGCGACTTTTTCTTTAAAGGCTTGGGCAATTTTTTCCGCTTCGGCGAATTGTTCGCGCGTCGGCAGTAAAGCATCACGATTAATATGCGCCCAGCCGTAATATTGGGTATTGGCAAGTTCTAAATAATCAGCACCTAAACTTTCTGCCATTGCCAAAATTTCTGACATTTGGTGAATATTTTGCCGATGAATCACCACACACAACACCATCGGGTAACCATGTTTTTTTACCAACCGCGCTACTTCTTGTTTATGCTGAT
>JBJSYX010000455.1:0-5473 GCA_046090005.1 Methylomonas sp.
GTAACAATAGCCGTTGGGAATGGCATAGCCGGCCATCTAGCGACTTTAATTTGTCGCATCCTTAAGTCCACAGAGTTTTTGTAACGATAAATCCATAAGGGATATTTTTCGAAATCTCTAATCGTAAGCCAAAGTAGTCATCAAATTTAACGACTTCGCCGACTGGCAAAGACTTAATATAATTGGCATCGATTGGCATAATTTTTTTAAATCTATCATAAAAGTTACACCATTTTTCAAAGTGTCCCTACATTTAGACAATGTGTAGCTGAGCCAAAAAAAACATTCGAATCCACTTATTATCATTTTAAAACATACGGTTACAATGAAAAAAGCCGAAATCACTGAGCAATCAAGAAAGCCAGAAACGCAAAACACCCCGATGATGCAGCAATACCTAGGCATCAAGGCCCAACATCCAGACACCTTAGTGTTTTACCGGATGGGTGATTTTTACGAGCTGTTTTTTGATGATGCCAAAAAAGCCGCGCAATTGCTGGACATTACCTTAACCGCTCGTGGTCATTCCGGTGGTCAGCCGATTCCGATGGCTGGTCTGCCTTACCATGCCGCTGAAAACTATATAGCTCGGTTATTAAAACAAGGCGAGTCGATTGCGATTTGTGAGCAAATTGGTGATCCCGCGAAATCCAAAGGGCCTGTCGAGCGGCAAGTGGTGCGGGTTGTAACCCCCGGCACAGTGACCGATGAAGCGTTGCTAGAAGATCGTAAAGATAATTTATTGGTGGCTTTGGCGGTATTTAGTAAAACCTTTGGCTTGGCCTGTTTGGATTTAACTAGCGGCAAATTCGTTTTGCAGCAATTAGACAATGAAAATCAGTTATTAAGCGAAATCGAGCGTCTGAATCCCGCTGAATTATTGTTCAGTGAAGATTTTGCATTACCGCCCTCAATCAAAGAACGCAAAGGTTTATGCCGCCGCCCACCGTGGCATTTTGATTTAGACAGTTGCCGCCAGTTAATTCTCAAGCAATTTAACAGTCACGATTTAAAAGGTTTTGGTTGTGAACATTTACCAGCGGCGATTTGCGCGGCAGGTTGTTTATTGCAGTATTTGCGCGACACGCAACAAAGCGCCCTACCCCATATTCAAGGCATTAGCGTCGAAGATTGTGACGATAGCATCAGCTTAGATGCCGCCAGTCGCCGCAATTTGGAGTTGGACAGCCATCCTAGTGGGCAAATGCAATTTACTTTATTGGGCGTATTGGATAGAACCATTACCGCCATGGGCAGTCGTTGTTTGCGGCGCTGGATACATCGACCATTACGCGATCATGCGCTGATTAAAGGTCGTTATGCTTGTGTGGCCAGTTTGCTTGAAAATCAACGTTTTACTGATTTACAAACCAGCTTGCGCCAAGTCGGAGATATTGAGCGGATTAGTTCGCGGATTGCTTTAAAGTCGGCCAGACCGCGTGATTTATTGGTTTTGCGGCATACCTTGGGCGCATTACCTAGCCTACAAAACTTGTTAGCCGATAGTGATAATCCGCATCTAGAAGCGTTGCGTTGTCAATTGCGTGAACAGCCTGAATTGTTATCGTTATTACAACGGGCGATTGTCGATAATCCACCGGTGTTGATTCGTGATGGTGGCGTGATTGCTGAAGGCTATCATCCTGAGCTAGACGAGTTACGCAATCTCAGCCAAAACGCTGATCAGTTTTTGATTGATATGGAGCTACGAGAACGCCAAGCCACCGGCATTGCAACACTTAAAGTCAATTACAACCGGGTTCACGGCTATTACATCGAAATTTCCAATACCCAAGCCGATAAAGTCCCAGTTCATTACAGCCGCAAACAAACCTTAAAAGGCGCAGAACGTTATATCACCGAAGAGTTGAAAATTTTTGAAGACAAGGTGTTAAGCGCGCGCGACAAATCGCTAAGTTTTGAAAAAGCTTTGTATGAAGACTTATTGAATCAACTAGGCGCAGCCTTATTCGATTTGCAGCAGTGTGCAATTGCTTTGGCGGAATTGGATGTATTAGTGAATTTTGCCGAACGTGCGGATAGTTTGAATTTGTCACAACCTGTTTTAGACCAACAAACTGGGATTGAAATCGAAGCGGGACGGCATTTGGTGGTTGAGCAATTATCACGATTGCCGTTTGTGGCTAATGACCTGAACTTCTCCAGCCAACGGCGGATGTTGGTAATAACTGGCCCGAACATGGGGGGTAAATCGACTTATATGCGCCAAGCGGCGTTAATCGTGTTATTGGCGCATATTGGCTGTTATGTGCCGGCCAAATCGTTGCGCTGTGGACCTATCGATAAAATTTTTACTCGTATCGGTGCATCAGATGATTTGGCCAGTGGTCGTTCGACCTTTATGGTCGAAATGTCAGAAACTGCCAATATCCTGCATAACGCTACCAGTAACAGCCTGATTTTGATGGACGAAATTGGTCGTGGCACCAGCACCTTTGATGGTTTGTCACTAGCTTGGGCTTGTGCCGATTACTTGGCACGTAAAACCCAAGCCTTTACCTTATTCGCCACCCACTATTTTGAACTAACCTCTTTAGCCGAAGAACAAGCCAATATTCACAACATCCATCTCGATGCGATGGAACATGGTGACAAAATCGTGTTTTTACATGCCGTGAAAGATGGCCCTGCCAGCCAAAGTTATGGTTTACAAGTAGCGGCGTTGGCGGGTGTACCACAATCGGTGATTAGTCAGGCGAAATCCAAACTTCAACAATTAGAAAATTCGGCAGTGATTGAGCAGAAAACCCATATGCCGATTAATCAATTGGATTTATTCGCCAGTCCAGAGAATCATCCAGCGATGGATGCCTTAGAGGAAATCAATCCTGACAATTTAAGCCCAAGACAAGCCTTGGATGCTTTGTATCATTTAAAGCAATTGCTAAAAAATAGCTAACACAAATCGAGTTGGCACAGGCAGTAAACTTGTTTACAGCCTGTGCCGCCCCTTATAATGCAAGCATTATTAACTACCGCCTGAATCCGGTTGCTGGCAAATTTGTCCGCGATAGCATTTAGACGCATTAATTCAACAAAAATGACAAACAACACATTCAAGCCCTGCGATTTGGTTATCTATGGCGCACTAGGCGATTTATCCAAGCGTAAGCTTTTGATTTCTCTATATCGTTTAGAAAAAAATAATTTACTCGAAGCTGACACGCGAATTATTGGCGTCGATAGATTAGATGAAACCAGTGAAGGTTTTGTCGAAATTGCCCATAAAAGTTTACAGTCATTTTTGAACAATACGATTGATGAAGCAATGTGGCAGCGCTTTTCAAAACGCTTGTCATATCTAAAAATCGACCTCACTCAAGCCGAGCAATATCAACAATTGCATCATGTCATTGATGGCGAACAACGGGTAATGGTCAATTATTTTGCGGTTGCGCCGTTTCTGTTTAAAAGCATTTGCCAAGGCTTGCAAAGCTGTGGGATTTTGAATCGCGAATCAAGAATGGTGATGGAAAAACCCATCGGCCATGACTTGAAATCATCACAAGAAATTAACGATGTGGTGGCTGACGTTTTCCACGAAGATCAGGTTTATCGCATCGACCATTATCTGGGCAAAGAAACCGTTTTGAATCTGCTGGCATTACGCTTTGCCAATTCGATTTTTACTACCAACTGGGATCACAACACTATCGACCATATTCAAATCACCGTCGGTGAAGATATTGGTATCGAAGGACGCTGGGAGTATTTCGACAAAACTGGCCAGTTGCGGGATATGTTGCAAAACCATTTGTTACAGATTCTGACTTTTGTGGCGATGGAGCCACCAGCTGATTTATCCGCTGAAAGCATCCACAGCGAAAAAATCAAAGTCTTAAAAGCGCTACGCCCTATTACGCCGAACAATGTCGATGATAAAACCGTTCGCGGTCAATATACATCAGGCTATATCAAAGGCTCTGCGGTTCCGGGCTATCTGGAAGAAGATGGCGCTAATACTGAAAGCACGACCGAAAGCTTTGTTGCTGTGCGAGTTGATATTGATAACTGGCGTTGGGCTGGGGTTCCGTTTTATATGCGTACTGGTAAACGTACCCCGAATAAACGCACTGAAATCGTTGTCAACTTTAAACAATTACCACACAATATTTTTAAAGACAGCTTTAAAGATTTACCCGCTAATAAATTAGTGATTCATTTACAGCCCAATGAAGGGGTTGATGTGATGATGTTGAATAAAATCCCTGGCATTGACGGCAATATCAAATTGCAACAAACCAAACTGGATTTGAGTTTTTCAGAAACCTTCAAAAAAAATCGTTTGTTTGGCGGTTATGAAAAACTGATTTTAGAAGCTTTACGCGGCAACCCAACCCTGTTTTTAAGCCGCGAAGAAATTGAACAAGCTTGGGCCTGGGTCGATTCTATCCAGTCAGCTTGGGCACAAAACCATAGCGCACCTAAACCTTACCCAGCCGGTAGCTGGGGTCCAGTCGCATCGGTGGCTTTATTAGCCCGTGATGGACGCGCTTGGGAAGAATAAAAGTATTATCCGGCTCATCATGGGGCGAGCCGGACTTTAGTTGTTGACAGCGTCACCACTAAAGCAAGATTGTTACGCAAACCCCCTACTGTTTTAAGTTATTCTGGACTGATTAATTGAGAAACACTGCTATGGTTAGAGAATTCCACTTTGAGCAACGCCATCACCTATTCACCACATTAGCGGCTGAATGCCAAGATTTCATCTCGGAATCTTTGAGCAAACAAGGTACCGCTACCTTATTAGTTTCTGGCGGCACCACACCTGCTCCGCTTTATAACGCTTTGTCAAAAATGGAGCTGGCTTGGAAAAAAGTTAAAGTTGCCTTGGTTGATGAGCGCTGGGTAAGCCCAGATCACGAAGCCAGTAACGAAGGCTTAATCAAGCGCACTTTGCTGATTAATAACGCGAAAGCCGCCACTTTTACTGGCATGAAAACCAATTCCAATAGCGCCTCGCGTGGTCATTCAGAAACCGAAGCCAATTACAACGCACTACCACAACCGTTTACTGTTGCGATTGTTGGCATGGGTAATGATGGCCACACCGCCTCGTTATTTCCTCATGCTGATGGTCTAGCTACGGCATTAAAACCTAGTAATGAGCAATTGACGGTTGCGATTAAAGCCAAACCGAGCGCCGTTACCGGTCCTTTGACTGAGCGGATGTCACTGACCTTGGCGGGTTTAATGAAATGTGATCGCATCATTATTTTGATTACTGGCGAAGACACACTCGCAGTATTCGACCAAGCGATGAAACCCGGCCCAGTCGAAGACATGCCAATTCGAGCAATTTTGCATCAAGAACAAGTACCTGTTGAGCTGTATTGGGCTCCATAAGCTGTCTACTCAACTGGGTTTAGGTCATCTAAGCCCAGTTCGTTTTCTTATTTCCACGATTGATTCGGCACGTCAATTTCCCCCATTTTAGGAGCGCACTATG
>JBJSYX010000456.1:0-4525 GCA_046090005.1 Methylomonas sp.
ATATTTCCATCGTTGCAAGGAGCCAAATCAAACCAAAGCTAACGGTTACCAAAGATATTCGATTAAAAGCGTCGAATGAAACAGACTTTTGTGAAAAACGCTGTAAAAATTGTCTAACTCCGCTCGGAAACCGTGCAAACGTCGCACCACAAAAAGGACAAATCGATTTTGTTGGTTGCCCGTAATAGGTAATGACGCGCGGCACCATGATTCGATGGCATTCGGGACAATCGACCGTTGCATGATGGCCATTAAACATCGAAGAATTTGAATGGGTTTGAATCGACTGGCGGGGCCGTTTGAACCGATCTGAGAGTGATGACTGTGAAGACATTGTATTCTCCATACTTAAGCGGTTGGGTAATCCTATCGCGAATGAGCTAACGCTCCAAGTCGGTTTTAAATCAAAGCCATTTTCACAAGGCAAAGAAAATTAGCCTGCATATCGACTGGATTACTCGCCAACTCTCGCCAGAATTTTGTTGATTACGGTAGCCGAAATTCGAAAATCCGATCGGTGCAAGACTTCAAAAACCGCTCGAGCTGACACAATCAAACCTCGTTTCTTAGCTAGGCTAATGACGGCGGCTGTACCGACGACCTGTAATTGATACTCTTTGGCCACCGCACGGCCGGCACGTTCGTCCATGATCAGCAAATAGTTTTCGGGTGACGATAGTGCGATGTTGATGCAATCCGTTTCGCCAGCGTCGAGATCAATGTCCAAACTAGGCGTGATGGATTCATGGCATACCGTTAGCCAACCCGAATCGAATGCGTGAGCTAGGGCTTGTTCACCCGGTGCCGATTTGCCGGGTAACACTTCTTGTTTCACCGATTCGGGTACGAAAACCTGGCCAAATAACTTCGGTAGCCAGATTAAACCCTCCACCAACGCCAGTCCGATCAATGGACTGGCATCGACAATGACTTTTTGGTCATCCGCGATCAGGCTTGGTTGAGCCACTGGTCCAGAGTGTCCAAATCATCCTCGACTTCATCAGCCGTTTGATCGATGACGGAAATACCCAGGCGCGAGACGTGCGCAATAAAGTTTGCCAACGGCATATCGGCCAGTTTAGCGGAGCGGGCAAGGGACAGGTTACCGTCCTTGAAAAGTGCCGTTGCCAAGGCTTTACGCACGCCCGGCATTCCAATGATTTTGGCGGCTTTGAGGCCGACCATCACGGCATCCGGTTCGTTTCTATTCATGACTAGGACCATATCCTCATGAGCCATGCGCAACGCTTCGCTGGGGTTGTTCTTTAGACCACTGACATTCACGGTTTTCATAGACTGATTACATAGGAAGATTGCATAGGTGGATTATATTCCTCTAAATAAAAATTGCTGCATAAAGTTTTCTCCCTGGACTGTTGATCTTCTACTTGGCCACGACAAGTTTGCTCCTAGGATCAATTAATGAATTGTGATGATTCTGGTTTTAGGGATTGGGTTTAGCGCGCACATCTGACAGACCTGCTGGTATTTGCAGCCATGAATGATTAGATAGGGCGTATGGCAGGTCGTACAGTAGGGCAATTCGGCAAGTCCGTCTCCTAGAGCTTCGACGATAATCCAAGCTTCATCGAAATTTGCCGGCCGTATGCGGCCAAACGGTCGGCGTTCCTGAATATGGTTTGGGTAGAATGCACAAAAAGTGTCCCAGGCAAATACCATGGCATTCAGGTCTATTTCCGCTCTGATAGCGCCTGAACAAGCGCTTCGATAGATTGAAGCAAATAGGGCCATGTAAAGAAACGACTCGCGTGACTGCGGCATTGACGTAATGCTGGGGATCAGTCCCGCCACTGGGCTTTCGCGGTGCAGCGAAAAGTAGAGGTTACACAAGTCTTTGGGGCGCAGGGTTTTGATGACCCGGCAGGCTAATTTGGTACGCAACTTTCGTTTCAGTAATTGATAAGCCCAATACTGATCTTTGAGTCGAGCAGCAAAAGCGCAATGGTTGCTCATGACTCTGGTGAATGGGAGGACAAAAGCGTCAGGAGTTCGATAGTCCGTGCGGCGATTGCATCGGGTTCTTCGGTTTTTTGGACGTCTAGAAATTGGCTCCATTTGTGGGGATTGAAACGGGGGACAAAGGTTAAGCAATCACTTCGAGCCAGGCTCTTCAACTGTTCGAGCGGCATCTTTCTGAGTAACGTTACCGCTTCGCTCGTAAGGCCTAAGCAGAACATGGCTTTCTGTTCACTGCCAGAAAAAATTAAGGATTGAGCCACGATGAGGTAGTCGAGATTGAGTTTGTAGAGATTTTCGTCCATTCAGGAATCCTCGATGGACTAGAGAATCGCTCGGATCTGATCAGCCAAGGCAATCACTTTTTGCCCATACTGGATGGCGGCCGGCTCGTTTTTCCAGCTGTAATATCGGCCGATTCCTAGGGCAAGGTTGTGTGGTGCGGACTGGATGGCGTCAGAAAGTACGCGGGCGCCGATTTCTAAATTGGTGCTCGGCTCTAAGAGTTGCTCTGGTTTCATAACCCGGTGACCATGCCATCTTAGATTGACCTGCATGATACCAATGTCGATGTTGCGTTTTCCTTGTTGCAACATTTGATCGAGTAACGCAGCCGCCTCATGTTGACTATCAGGTACAAAGGCTTTTCCGGCATTATTGATTGCCCAAGGCCAAGGGGAGACACGATTCAGATCGCTGAATTTTCTGGATTCTGTGAGTGCAACGGCATACAGGATATAGGGGTCCAGTTGATGTTTATAGGCAATTTGAGCCCAAAGTGTGTTATGCAGCTTTACGTCTGATGCAGCGATGTTCTGTCTGTTGCCGTTGGCTTGGATCGAATCGGTCGCAGTCGATTGCTGTGGTTGTGCGATGAGACAAAACCCACTGATCACGCAAAACCAAAAAGGCGTGAAATAGGCACTTTTCAAAATGCTCTCGGGTTTTAGTGCTCGAATTTTCGCAGAAGGAATGAACATCGCAATCTCGCTGTGTCGTGTTTGAGGCGAGTTTACGACGTTACCAAAAATTCTATATGTTCGAAAAACCTCTGAATCGGGCTTTTTTAAATTTGATTAACCCTCAGTGATCTTTTTAATTCTGGCGCACCACCTTTCTAGGCATTCAGCCTGTTCTTTTAAATAATCATGGCGGTCATATGTCCTCCACTCTCCCGGCAGAGCATGGCCGAGCATGATTTCTGCGATATGAGGTTGCGTTAGCGTTGAGAAGTTAGTCCGTGCGGTTTTGCGAAGGTCATGGATTGACCAGTGTTCCATTTCGTATTTGTATTTTTGGCGAAGACATTGCATGACGTTATAGGGCAGGGCGCCAGGAGCACGCATCCCCATTGGCTCATCTGTGCCTTCGTTGTTGAATACGTGTTCCCCGTTGCTAAGTGCTATTGCTAGCTTGATAAACTTTTCTGTATCAGTGGTTATTGGTCTCAGCAATGGTTGTCCGGTTATTTTTCCGGTTTTGTGATTCTCATGTGGGATTGTCCAGACCATGGATTCAAAATCAAAATGCTGTTTTTTGGCGTTTCTCAATTCGCCGTTGCGGCATCCGTAAATAAGACATAGTTTGATGAATAGTTTGTTTTTGGCTGCGATTCTGGAATTGTCCAGAGCAATGTAAAGCCACCTAATTTCGTCGTCAGACAGTGAGCGTGTTTTAGGTTTTTTGATGATGCTAAGGTCACGCTTTGGTGTTAGTGGTGCCAAGTCGTTACTCTCGATCAATTTTCTGCGTAATGCCCAGGCAAGCATCTGTTTTGCATTGATTAGAATTCTTTCGGCTATAGCTGGGGTGGACTTCTTAATGTCCTCTAGCAGAGTTAACCATTGATCTACGGATATTCTGTCGGGTGGAATATCGCCATATTTTGGAAATACATGAATCTCAAAGGATCGCTTTATTTCATTAGAGTTTGACTTGTTTTCCACGCAGTAGGAGTCGTGCCATTTTGCAAAAACTGCGGCCAATGTCATGACCTCAATGTTTCGCGTTTTCGCCGTTTTTTTTATGATGCGTGGGTCGTGGCCTTTTTCGAGTTCGGTCCGGTACTTAGTACAAATTTCACGAGCTTGCTTTAAGCTGATGAGAGGGTATGTTCCAAGGTCGATGCGTTGTTGTTTACCAGCAAACATGAAGCGCACTTGGAATGTAATTTTGCCCTTCGGAGATACTCTAGCCCCCATTCCATCACGGTCTCCTTTTTCAGTTGCTGAATCCCGCGGTTTGCCGTGGTTTGCTTTTAGCCAAGCGTCTGTGAGTGCCATTTAGTACAAGATATGTCAGGTTGATGAACTAGACTCACATTTTGTACAAAAATTTGTACTAAAAAATGATGTCTTAACCTGATTTATTATGTCCTAGCTTGTCTTGGATTGGCTACTGAAATTTGCCTAAGACTAGTAATTATGCGGATTCCATGTCACGTTTTGGCATTTTTTGGTATTGCGTGACTTTCAGTCAAATATTTGGGTGCGAGATGATGGCAAAGGTGCGGCGACGCTTATATTCAGAGGGTAGCATTGAGTCGTTA
>JBJSYX010000457.1:0-7410 GCA_046090005.1 Methylomonas sp.
TTTACGTTCTTCATTTAATTGTTGCTCAAGCTGATCCCGTTCAAATTGGATCGTACGCTGCTGACGCAGATAATTCTGCCGTGCTTGATAAGCATGGTAATCACGTTCTTTTTCGGAAAACTGGCGCAGTGTGCTCATCGCTTGCCTCATTTCGTTGGTGGACATCCAATCCGGTAATCCTTGGTCATTTAATTGCTCACCGGTTTTAAAAAAGTTTAACCAGCGTTGTTGTTCATTTTCAATTTGCTGGGCGTTGAATTTTTCTATCTCCAACAGCCAAATCCCGCAATGCTGGCTCAAACATTGGCCTTTATTATCCCTGATTTTAAAGGTGTGGATATAGTCGTCATCGGCTTTAAGCAGATTTTCCGCTAACAACCAAATCGAGTAAGTCGGTCGTAATTGCCGATAATCGATGCCTTGTTGCAGTTGTTTAGTGTAAATATCGGCCCAAGTGTACAAAATCCGTGCCGGTAAATGCGCGTAACTCAATAATTGGATTTCAATCTGGTAAAGATGATCGTCTCTGTCGCGGGCTTTGACATCGACAATGCTGAGTTTGTTGTTGAGAAATTCTTTGTCGTTATACGGATTGAGAATCTCAACTTGGGTAATCGGCGCAGCTAAATCGCTATCGAGTATCGCGTTAAGAAAATGCAACAACAAGTTACGGTTGTTTTCGGCGCCGAGTATGGCTTTAAAGACGCAATCAATTTTCGGGTCGATGCAATGTTTCATGGTTTAAAGTCCTTGCTGTGATAAAGACTTTAAAAGTAGCCGCTATTTTTGATAGCAGCGCCAGCCTCATCCCCACAATGCCCGATTAAATCGTTCCAATACTTCGGTCACTGGCTGTTCAAAGAGCTTATCAGCGCGTTTGATGCCGCCGTGGTTTTTGAAGATGCCTTGATTCAAGGCGGCTTCATCAACAATGGTGGTGGCTTTCATTTGGTCGGCAATCAATTGTAGCCATTGGCGCTGCGGGGTTTTCCAAGGCTGGCTTTGCAAGATTTTATCGAGCGCCTTATCAACCCGCTGTTCCCAAGGAATTAGCGCTTCGCCCAGCGTCGCTTGACGGATAAAGCCAATAATCCGCGCAGCAATTTCTTGCTGTGTGGCTTCACGCCAAGCGCTTTGTAAGTCTTGTTCGCGGAAATGGTTACGATCCAGCTCAACCGCCAGCTCTTTCAGGCTTTGTCGGCTTAAGCCCCAAGGTTTGTTGACCACTGTTTCAATCGCCAACAAGCGGTTGCTGTTGGCGTTAATGAAGTCGTTAAAGGCTTTCAGGTAGTCTTCGGGTTTTTGGCCATCGCCGTAGCCGGTGGTGATATGGGTTACTTGGTCTTCGCCGTCATGTATTACCACTGAGGTGTTAGATCCGCCGGTATTGCTGGTTTTAAGGTCGAGAAGTTCACCGAGTCCAGGATGATGGGTAAACCATTGTGCCACCTGCTCTAGCGGCATGGTTTTCAATTGTTTGGCAAACGCGGCGGGCGACTGGCCGACGATAATTTCAAATTTTTCGGCTTGTTGCTCGGTTAAAAATTGCTTTTTTACCTGTAATTTGGCGATCAATTGCTTTCTGGCCAAATCTTGCAAATCCGGCGCTGTGGTTTGCGTCATTTCGGCGATCAGGTCACTAAAACCTATATCCACTTTAGTCACCACCGGCTTCATGTTATTGACGTTTTCTAATTGTTTGTAAATATCCACGGCATCGTAAATGCGGAATGGACCTTTACCGATGTCTGGGCATAAGCGAGTGGCGCGACCTAGCATTTGTTCAAACAAGATACGGCTGTTGACGCGACGCAAGAACACCAGATTGCAGATGGCTGGCACATCAACGCCAGTGGTGAGCAAATCGACGGTGACAGCAATGTTCGGTAGACGGTCGTTTTTGTAGCGGCGGATTTTGTCGAGTGGTTTGTCGGTTGCGCCGGTGATTTTTTGCACCGCATCGTCTTCTACTTCGCCGTGATAAGTTTCGATGGCGGTTTTAAAAGCTTCTACCACTTCATCAGCGTGTTTGTCGGTGACACAGAACACCAGCGTTTTCGCTGGCGAATAGGGATTGATGGCGTCGTTTTCGATTAACCATTGAGCGACAACTTTGCTGAATTCAGGGGCAATTACTTTACGATTAAAGTCGGCAACCTCGAAATTGAGCTCATCCGGTGTGTTGTAGGTTTCGACACTGTTATTTTCGGCCTTGTAGACTTTAACCGGTTCATTAACCGCATATTGAATACCTTGTTCGGCCAGTTGGGTATGGATGCGAATCGGTGGCAGATGGTCGTTTAAGTGGCCATCGAGTACCGCTTCGGTGTAGCTATAGGTGAAGATGGGGGGTCCAAAAATCTCGGTAGTGTGTAGTGCTGGCGTAGCGGTGAGGCCAATTTTGCAGGCGTCAAAATAGTCTATCGCGGCGCGGTATTTGGATTGGTAGTCTTTTTGGTCACGAAATAGGATTTCAGTGTCGCTGAGTGCACGGTCGAGCAAATAACCACGGTGGCATTCGTCTACCACTATGCAATCGTATTGCCCAACGCCGGGTTTGTTGTCGTTATCGCTGGGGTAAAGTATCCGTTTGACCAAGCCTTGCACGGTGGCGATGTGGACTTTGGTGTCGTCGTTTGGGTTGGGCTAGGCGGGTTTGTTTTGCGCCATGCCGATGACTTCATAGGTTTCGGCAAAAGTGTTTAGATGCTCTAAGCGCACTTCGCTGAAATCGGTGGTGGCTTGTTCGCCCAGCGCCGAGCGATCGACTAAAAACAGAATGCGGCGAAAGCGTTCCGCTTTGAGCAGGCGATAAATCATGGCAATAGCAGTTTTGGTTTTACCGGTGCCAGTCGCCATTTCAATCAGCATTTTGTCTTGACCTTGTTTGATATGGGTTTCGACGGCTTTGATGGCGTTAATCTGGTAGTCACGCAAAATCAGATTGTAATCAAAGCCCATTTCGTCGAGTTGTGCTTCTGCTTGCTGTGGAGTTTGTCGGAGATAGGTTTTGAGTTCTTGCGGCGTGTACCAACCTTTGAGGGCTTTGCGGCGGTTGCTGTTATCACGGACGTCGAGCAACCAAATCCCGCTTTCTTGTTCGAGTTGTTTTAGGTACGGGCGGCCATTGGTGGCAAAAGTCAACGGGACTTTGAATTCGCCATAGCGATTTTCAATGCTGAACACGCCTTGTGTTTGCAAGCCTTTGGCATAGCGTTTGGCCTGATCAATATCACTATAGACATTTTTGGCACTCTTTTTAGCTTCCACCACGGCAACTGGGGTTAAGCCGATAAATAGTACATAGTCGGCGGGGCCTGAGTCGGTCGGCCATTCGGCAATTGCGCGATTGGTGTTAGCGATTGGCCGAGCGCCTTTGGCATATTTGAGATTGACGGTATCGGCTTCCCAACCGGCTTCAAGCAGTTGTTGATCAATCAAAATCCGAGTTTCGGCTTCGTTGAGCTGTAGCGTGGATTTTTCGACGCGCCGAATTTGTTGGGCTTGCTGTGGTTTTTCTAGTTCGGTAAAGCGTTGCAAATATTGGCGGTTGGCAGCATCCATTTGGGCGCGGTATTCCGATAACTTAAGCTCGTGTTCGCTGGCAAGTTGTTCCCAGACTTTGCTGTCGCTGGCCATTTGTTCAGCACGTTGCAGTTCGGCTTCGGCTTTTTGGGCTTCGATGATTTTTTGTTGTTCAGCCTGATTTAACCGCTCTTGTGCAGTTTTGGTTTGCTTTTGTAATTCCAGCAAGGCTTCTTCAAGTTGGCGGACTTTTGCAGAAGGGTCTTGGGGTTTTTCGAATGGCGAAAGTTTGAAATTTTGGGCTTTATCGCCGCCAAATTGCTGATGAAACCATGCGCTGAGGGCATGACCAACTTGCAATGATTTCAGGGCATCACGGTGACTAGATGAAGTGATGTCGTGGGTTGCCGGATTGCCCAGTTTTCTTAAGGTATGAAAAGCGTCTTTGACTTGTTTATCTAATCTGAGGGTGTAATCCAGTTCTCTTAACAAATCGACTTGTTTGACTTCGCTACCTGCTTCAACACCCACCCGCGAAGCGATAGTCTTAGCCAGCTCTTCACCCAGTTGTCGCATTTTAATCAGGGTGGTGTTGGGATCGGGGATAAAACACGCTTCGGCGGTTTGAGCGAGTCTTACCAATAGCTGGTCATGGTGTTTTAGAAAGTCAAAGTTACTGAGTTGCATCTAAATGATTTCCAAGCGTTGCTCAATAAAGCGTGAATGCAATGAGATTGCACTAATAAAAACAGCGATTCTACTGGATGAAATTCACCAAGCACATTTATTCAAAAAAAGATAGCGATACGATATTTTTTGACAAAGCGCATAACTTCTTTTATTGTTTCGATTCGATATTAAAACAGGTGAACTTATGAACCAGCAAACACCCGAGAAAGATAATTTTGTTTTATACCTAAGCCTAGCCACCATTGCTTTAGTTGGGGTTTTATTAGCGGTAAAACTCAATGAAAATGAAAAATTTGCACCGATAAAACAACAACTTGAAGAAGAAAACCAGCAGATGAACATCCGCGTTATCAGAGAAAGAGAGGATTAAGTCCATGAATTTAAAACTAATCATCAGCCTCATGTCGCTTGGCTTATTTGCCTCTTCCGCCGGTGCCTCGGAATACATTTATCGCGACATGATGGCCAACACTTTACCCAGCGCTCAATGTCAAACCCATGACAAAGCGACTGAAATGGCGCAAAGAAATTACACGCTCGACCGTTTCAGCAAAAAAGTCTGCCAAACTCAGGGCTACGGCTGGCATTTAGAGCAAACTCAATCTATCGGCGAAACGGTTTGCACGCCTTGTTCCAGTAACCCGCAATTACAAAAATGCTATCAAAAAGATGTCACGGTGAGTTGCAAACGGATTAAACCGGGAACGGTAGGAATGCTCCCTGGTAAGGGATAAGGGCTGGTAAATGCAATCAAGGTCAACGTGTAGATTACACCAACCAATGCGATAAATTTTATGGCGGCTGGAACTTGCGTCACCGCCTTTTAGTAACAACGCTTAATCCATTTAAAAACTGTAGGGTACGCACCGAGCTTTTATCCACATAAAGCTATCCATCGATTGCGGTGCCTACCCTACGCTGATTAGCGGATGTTTACTTAGCATCAGACTAGCCAATCAAATTGCTATCACTGACTACAGGATTGACTGGCATTAGCGATTTTTTAACACCCCCAACGCAGCGCTGCGGTATTAACCGGCGCATCCCACCAGCTGATTAATTCATCATCCAATACCGTCACCGTCAACGAACAGCCAGCCATATCCAAAGAGGTCGTGAAATTACCAACCAAACTACGCTCGACCACCACCCCCAGTTTCTGCAAATACTGCCAAGCCAATTCATAAACCAAATGCAGTTCCAGTAATGGCGTCGCACCAAAGCCATTAACGTGTAACAAAACGCGCTGACCTGCTTGTAAATTAAGTTCCTGCTGAATATGTCCGGCTAATTGCTCCACAATATCCGTCGCTGAGGTCAATTTAACCGTTTCACGACCTCGTTCGCCATGAATGCCAACCCCCATTTCCACTTCATCGTCGGCAATCGAGAAAGTTGGATGCCCTAACGCTGGCACGGTACAACTGGTTAAGGCGGCCCCCATTGAAGCAGTGGCGGCGTTGACACGTTCAGCCAAAGCTTTACAAGTCGCTAAATCAGCGCCCTGTTCTGCTGCTGCACCAACCATTTTTTCAACAATGGTTGTCCCAGCGACACCGCGCCGACCAATACTGTGATCCTTAGGTAAAGACACGTCATCATTAATTAGCACCGATGCAGTTGGCATTGCTAAAAATTCGGCGGCCATTTCAAAATTCATCACATCGCCGGCATAATTTTTGACGATAAATAGCACTCCTGCCCCGCTATCAACCTGTTCTGCTGCCGCCATCATTTGATCTGGCGTAGGTGACGTAAACACTTGCCCCGGACAGGCTGCATCCAACATGCCATAGCCGACGAAACCGCTATGTAATGGCTCATGCCCAGAACCACCGCCAGAAATGATCGCTACCTTGCCGATCTTAGCTTGTTTACGATAAACAAAATGAGGTTGTTGATTGAGTCGCACAATATCAGCATGGGCTTTGGCAAATCCTTGCAAACTGGTTTCCAACAAGCTATCAACGCTATCAATTAATTTTTTCATCGGTTTTCGTCCATTTATTGTTGAGAAATAATTTTCTAGTTTTGGCGTTGATGACGGAGGGCGGCAGCAACCTCATTAATGTCGGCAAAAACCCAAGTCGGCTGATAATCTGATAATTCAACTTCTTTAGCCGTGGATACGCCAGTTAATACCAAGGCACTACGGATTCCGGTTCTCACCGCACCCAATATGTCTGTGTCCAAACGGTCACCAATCGCGATAGTATGAGCGGGATCAACCCCCAAAACGGCTAGAGCTTGTTGATAAATAATCGGTTCAGGCTTACCAATCACTTTAGGTTCAACACCGGTTACTGCCTGCAATGCCGCTAAAGTCGCGCCATTACCGGGTACTAAACCTTGCTCTGTTGGTAACGAGGTATCACCATTGGTGGCGATAAACTCGGCACCGGCTTGAATATTGAAGCTGGCTGTCGCCAATTTATCCCAATTCAATTGTCTGTCTAATCCGCAGACCACCAGATCCGCTTGTTGTTGATAAAGTTCAATCAACTCAAAACCATGATCAATCAAAGGCTGTCTAGCGCCGATGCCGCCAATCACAAAAATCCGAGTCGAGGCTGACTCGTAGTGTTGCGCCAAATAAAAAGCCGTCGCCATGCCTGACGTCAAAATTTCAGCCAAGGTGATTTCGACTCCCATCCCAGCTAATTTATCAATATATTGATCCGCGGTTAAGCTGGCATTATTGGTCGCTAAAACAAATGGCATCTGTAAATCACGCAAGGTTTGAAAAAATTCTTGTAACCCTGCCTGAGGACGATCGCCATGCCAAAGCACGCCATCCATATCAATAATTAGTGCCCGAACATCCACAAAAGATTGCATAAAACCTTCATATTTTAATAACTTACAGTGCCTACTTTTAAACCGTAGGCTCCACCCGATAGGGATTTAAGAATTGCATAAAATAAACATCAATGTCCAGCCAAACAAAATTATTAGTTATTTATCTTGACTAAAAGACCATTCCTTAGTTTAATTAGCGGCTCTTGATGCCCAGGTAGCTCAGTCGGTAGAGCAGAGGACTGAAAATCCTCGTGTCGACGGTTCGATTCCGCCCCTGGGCACCATGTTTTTTAAATAACCCCTTTATGGGGTTTTTTACTTTCTGGGCTTTGGCTTTTGGATTATTGGTTATTTAACGGAAGAGCCAGAGGCTCTTTTTTTTTGGGTTTAAAAAAC
>JBJSYX010000458.1:0-3754 GCA_046090005.1 Methylomonas sp.
TTCGATTGCGCTGTTGTTATTAGTGATTCGTCGCAGCATCGTTGATACCTTGTTGGTAATGACACCGCTGGTGTTGGCCGGTTTATTTACCATGGCTAGCACCGTGTTTACCGGTACGCCGATTAACTTTGCCAATATTATTGCCTTACCTTTGTTGATGGGCTTGGGCGTTGATAACGGCATTCACATGGTGGAAAAACTGCATCATTCTTTGTCCGAAGAACAAAACATTTATCAATCCAGCACAGCTAGAGGGATGTTTTACGGTGCGTTGACGACGATTTCCAGCTTTATCGGTTTAGCGTTTTCACCGCATCAAGGGATTGCCAGCATGGGTTTGGTGATTACTATCGGGATTTTCTGGATTATGACTTGTACTTTTGTGGTGTTACCGGCTTTAAGTAAACTGGTATTAAAAAGCAAAATCTAAAAATCATCAGTCACAAAAAAGCCCGCTTAAAGCGGGCTTTTTTTAGCTTTATCGACTAGAAATCGGTTGTACGTCGCGCTTGGTGACACCTTGGTAAAGCTGTCTTGGACGACCAATTTTTAATTCTGGATCGGAAATCATTTCATCCCATTGGGCAATCCAACCCACTGAACGGGCCATCGCAAAAATCGCGGTAAACATTTCAGTTGGAATCCCTAAGGCTCTTAAAACAATGCCAGAGTAGAAATCAACATTCGGGTAAAGTTTGCGTTCAACGAAATACGGGTCTTCAAGGGCAATTCGCTCAAGCTCCATCGCCAATTTGAACAATCGATCATCGTTAAGATTTAATTCGTCCAATACCTCGTGACAAGTTTCACGCATTAATTTCGCGCGTGGATCGTAATTTTTGTAAACCCGATGACCAAAACCCATAAGGCGGAAAGGATCGTTTTTGTCTTTAGCTTTGGCGACATATTCGCTAATCCGTGACACGTCACCGATTTGTTCCAACATGTTTAACACGGCTTCATTCGCACCACCATGCGCCGCGCCCCATAAACAAGCAATCCCAGCAGCCACACAAGCATAAGGATTGGCTCCGCTTGAACCCGCCAAACGGACAGTCGAGGTGGAGGCGTTTTGTTCGTGATCGGCGTGGAGAATCAAAATTCTATCCAAGGCACGCACTAAAACGGGGTTAGGAATGTAATCATCACAAGGATCACCCATCATCATCCGCATGAAGTTTTCGGCATAACCCAATTTACGTTTCGGATAGATAAATGGCATCCCGATGCTGTATTTATAGCTCATCGCAACCATAGTCGGCATTTTGGCAATTAAACGAATCGCTGACATGTACCGGTCTTCTTTGCTGTTGATGTCCATGACGTCGTGATAGAACGCGGATAAGGCACCAACAACACCGACTAATACCGCCATTGGATGAGCATCACGGCGGAAGCCACTATAGAATTTGCTCAACCGTTCATGCACCAGCACATGCTGACTGACAGTAGTAACGAAGCCTTTCATTTCCGCGCCATTCGGCAAATCACCATTCAACAGCAAATAGCAAACCTCTAAAAAATCACAGCGTTCGGCTAATTGCTCAATGGGATAACCACGATATAACAAAACCCCTTGATCACCATCGATATAAGTAATTTTTGAGGTACAACTAGCTGTTGAGGTGAAACCCGGATCATAAGTAAATAAACCACTTTGACCATAAAGACGACGAATATCAATCACATCCGGTCCCATTGAACCGGATAGAATAGGCAGCTCAAACTGCTTGTCTTGATCATTAAGCGTCAGATTAATTGACTTGCTGTCAGCCATTGAATAGCTCCTAAGGCAGGTTGCATGGATGAATATGTTGCTATTTTATTGCAAAATGGCGCAAATCGGTTGCTTGACACACAAAAGCTCGATTTTTCATGGCTTGAATAGAGGGCGGCACAAGATACGAAAAAACAGATTTACAGCAACAATGGCTTCGATAATAGAGAGTTAACTGAAGCCAAACAAGCCCATTAATCGAAAGAATCCATTCACTCTAAGCGAACAATCCCTTTTATGACTCACGCTAAAACCATTTTTATCACCGGCTGTTCAACAGGTATTGGTTACACAACCGCTATTGAACTACAAAAACGCGGACATCGGGTCATTTGCTCGGCACGCAAGCCAGACGATGTAAGCCGATTACAAAATGCAGGCTTTGAATGCTTATTACTTGATTTGGCTGATTCTGCCAGTATTCAACACGCAGTTGAGCAATTGATAAAGCTTACAGATAGTAAAATTGATGCGTTATTTAACAATGGTGCCTTTGGCCAACCCGGTGCGGTTGAAGATTTGAGCCGTGAGACCTTGAAAAATCAATTTGAAGCCAATTTTTTTGGCACTCATGAATTAACCAATTTATTGATTCCGTTAATGCGCCAACAAGGACATGGCCGAATTATCTACAACAGCTCAGTTTTAGGCTTTGTGGCGATGAAGTATCGTGGCGCTTATAACGCCAGTAAATTTGCCTTGGAAGGCTTGGCTGACACTTTGCGTTTGGAATTAAGGGGTACAGGGATTCATATTGCGCTGATTGAACCAGGACCAATTGAAAGCGATTTTCGTAAAAATGCTTTCGCGATGTATCAAAAAAATATCGATTCAAGCAACAGCTATCACCGCGAAACCTATCAAGCGATGGAAGCGCGTTTACAAAAACAAGGGCCAGCAGCGCCGTTCACCTTGCCGGCAACGGCAGTGGCTAATAAAGTGATTCATGCCTTGGAAGCACAAAAACCTAAATATCGCTATCCTGTCACGGTTCCAACCCACCTTTTTAGTTGGTTAAAACGCTTTTTACCAACCGCTTGGTTGGATAAAATTTTAATCAGCATTGAATAGTTTTAAGCTATTTTTCAGGCTAAAACCGCTATGAAACCGCATAAACTGTGCTATTATCGCGACAGCATGTAGTGGTTAAAACGATTGTGGTAGCAGCTATATGTTCTTATAAAAACAACTATGAGGTTCATACATGAAAATTTTAAAAAGTGCTGTTGTCGCATTTTCTTTAGCTGTTGCGATGGGTTCTTTCTCAACTGCTGCAGTTGCTGAATCAGATCCAGGTAGAGTTAGTCACAAACCACTTGATGCTGTCAAAGGCGTACAAGATCTTATTGCTGCTGCTGAAACTGCTATCAACAATGGCGCATCTCCTGCCGATGCAGCTGCTGCAATCAAAAAAGCAGCTAACTTTGCTGAAGAAATCAATGCAAACGACAGAGTGGCTAGAGAAAACTCTAAAGTTGCTAAACACATGAAAGCAGCTGAAAAATCAGCAAAAGCGGGTAACTTTGACGAAGCTAAAGGTCACTTGGCTGGCGCTAAAGAAACTTTAGAAAATTTGAAAAAATTAATCTAATGTTTCTGAAACGGGGCGTTTTAAGCGCCCCGTTTTTTATAATCGAAAAGTATTGCCCTCTAATTGTAGCTCCATCCAAGCAATCAATTCTTTACCACTACGCGCACCACTATCGGTCCAATTCAAATCGCTATCCCCCAAAACTTGCCATCTTTGCATTAAGCCTTTCAATTTGACTGCACTAGCTTCTGTGAAATGTACTCGTTGAATCAACTCAAAATACAAATCATTATTTATTTTTGGCAATAAATCTCGAGCTTTTAATAAACTATTCAGTAAGCAATTAATATCATCTACTTTATTACCAACCCACTCCGCCACCATCGCTTCACTGATATTTTCAATCGCAGAATCAGTATTGTCAGAAACGATTTTCAGGCTATGTA
>JBJSYX010000459.1:0-3134 GCA_046090005.1 Methylomonas sp.
GCAGCAAAACCAAATCGGTTTTCATAGTGCCGAGATTCATACTTACCTACAAACCTATTGGTCAGCTTTAGCCATAGCCCCTAATAGTCGAGTGTTTGTACCGCTATGTGGTAAGAGTAACGATATGTTATGGCTGCTCGCACAAGGCTATCAAGTGGTGGGGGTTGAGTTAAGCCCTATCGCCGTTGAAGCATTCTTTTCCGAAAATAATTTAGTACCGACCGTGCGTCAACAAGACGGTTATTCAATCAGCGAGATTGAGGGCTTACAAATTTTTTGCGGGGATTTTTTTAGTTTAACCCCATCATTATTGGGCAAAGTCGATGCTGTTTATGATCGAGCGGCTTTAGTAGCATTACCCGCTGAAATGCGAGCTGATTATGTCGCTATTCTGGCTGAATTGCTTGAAGCCCAAACCCAAATATTGCTAATCAGTTTTGATTATTGCCAAGAAAACATGCAAGGTCCGCCATTTAGCGTTAATTATCAAGCTATCGAGCAACTTTATCAGCCTTGGTGTCAAATCAAGCATTTGGCTAGTGACAACATTGTTGATAAGGAACCACATTTTAAAACCCGAGGACTTGATCAAATTCATGAACAAGTTTACCGATTAACGGTTGTATAAATTGTTCATGGTTTAAAAATTTTAATCCTGTGTGACAAAGTCACTGATAGGCTATCAGCATTAACTTATATTGCATTTGCCCCGTGATTATTGCGGGGCGTATCCCCAACCAAGGTACTTAAAAATCCTCTATTTCACCGCTCCCTGTCAGTTGGGGGGCGGCATTTTTTAAAGTGCCATCAATTTAAAGGTGAACATGCAATGTTAGATTTTTTCTTAAAAATAATTTCCAGTGTGCTGCACATGAACCTCAGAGATCATCACGATATTCCTTTTGCTTTGCCCTTGGTTTCTGCGGCGGTGCTAGGTTTTGTGATCGGTTTCATTTTCTTAAAATTTATCGGTGAAGAGCAGCAACAAGATGCTGAATGAGCTTAATGTGCTTCGTTTGTATCCGATAGTTTACTCAATGCTGTTAGATTGATATTGGCAATACAACCTCGGCTTAATGTTAGCCAACCGTAACTTTCAAAACGTTTAAGATGGCGAGAAACCACTTCACGAGCTGTGCCTAGTTCTAGTGCCAGCTCGTTATGAGTTTTATGAATCGTCGGTTCACCGCTGGCTAACAAAGCCTTTGCCAATTTTTGATCCACCGAGCCAAACGCCAGACTCTCCATGCGCTTAATCACATCCGCCAAGCGTTTAGAAAAATGACGAAACACAAATTCGCGAAAAACACTCGACTGTTCCAAGCAACGATGAAATATCGGCGCCGGAATCATAAATGCTGTCACTGCTGATTCAGTAAAACCTTCAGCGGGATAATCATTGCCGCCCAGTAAACAGGAAGTGGTTAAAACACAGGATTCGCCCGCTTCGACATGGTAAAGCACAATCTCACGGCCATCAGGCGACAGAATTTGTGCTTTGACACGCCCTGACAGCATCAACAAATAATTCTCACAGCTTTTGCCGGGATAAAACACATGCTGACCTAGTGGCATGGATACCAAAGTCGCTGAAGCCCTTAACTGAACAAGTGCCTTATCGGTACTCGCTGCAAATTCAGGGAAATGCTGTTGCCAAAGGAGTTGGTTCATTTTGGTGGCCGCTTAGGAATTGATAAATGAAAGCCTATCATGAAAAACAATCAGACTTTATTGTGACGGGTTAAATAGTTAATTCAGTTGATCGTTTTTACAAGTAATTGATTTTTAATTATTTAATGATTGGTGTGTCAAATAACACAGTTTAATTATAGTCAATTAAGCGATTAGATTGGATAGACAGTATTGGAATAGCGTTAAACGAGTGGAGGCTTATTCTAATGTACTGATTTATAAGGGCGTTTGTTGTTTTGTTATTTGATTTGTGAATAGGGTTTAAAGCCGATAGCTATAAATTAGTTATGCTTAAAATAGATTTTATAAGGCCTTGTTATTAACTAATCTGTGTTATTTAACCTATTTCTAGTGTGTGATATGCCACACTTTTTACGATAAACATAGATAATTTTTTGAGCTGAAAATTATAACTATATGATTTTTAATAAATTTTAAAAGTTGGCATCGTTTTTGCTTTGTATGAAGTGATATTGGCATTTTCTAATGTTCTAAGTTTGTGTCTTGATTGGCGGAAGCTGGGAAATCAAAAAAAACGCCCTGCATTTGCAGTAGCAATATCGGATTTACTTCATATTTAAGGATTAGGAATGAACATAAAACCATTATTTGCGATTAGCGTATTGGCTTTGGCTATCTCGCAAGCCGCTTACGCTAAAGACGATGACAAGAAAAAATCTAAAGATACTGAAACTTTAGATGAAGTGACAGTTAGTGCAGAAGGGGTAAGAGAAGAATTATTACCGGAAAGCCCTAAAAATGCTTATCGTCTACCAGTTAGTGCAGCCAATATTACGCAAACGATTACCCGAGAAGAAATTCAGCAATATCGTCCGCGTGATTTATTCCAATTGTTAGACAACGCAACCGGTGTTATTTCGTCATCTGGAAGCCGAAAAGGTTTTAACAGTTTGACTATTCGTGGTGATTCTAACTTTCGCTATATTGTCGATGGTGCTTATCTTCAGCCACAAATGGCGGCTCGGATGATGGCTTCTTTGCCTGTGATGGCAATTGAAGAAGTGAAAATCGTTCGTGGTGGTAGCGCTCTTACCTTGGGGCCAATGTCAGGCTCTGCGAGTCCAGGGGGCGCACCTGTTGATGGTTTCATTATTATTCGTACTCGCAAAGCGACTAAAGATGGTGGCCAAGCCAGAATAGCCGGCGAATCATTTGATGGTGTCAAAGGTGATTTGCTTTACGGAAAAACCTTCGGCGATCAAGAAGATAAAGGTTATGTACAAGGCTTAATCTCTCATGGACGTACCGACGGTCCCGGTCAACCTGTTGATACACCTCAAACTGGTGTTGGGGTTTCAAGTAGCTTTAATCGTAGCAGTGTAAGAACTGGCGGTATGTTTAAAGGCGGTTACGAAGGTAACGGTTTATTAGTCGATTTAATGGCTTTTAAGGATGAAAGCTCCTGGGGCATTCCGAATGCC
>JBJSYX010000460.1:0-2015 GCA_046090005.1 Methylomonas sp.
CGATGAATCACCACACACAACACCATCGGATAACCGTGTTTTTTTACCAATCGCGCTACTTCTTGTTTATGCTGATAGGTAGTGGTGCCGGCTAAATGGTCGTTGAGCTCTTGGCTACTGGCTTGAATACTGACTTGAATATGATCCAAACCCGCTTGTTTTAACTCGATGATTTTGTCTTCGGTTAAGCCATAACCCGAAGTAATCAAATTCGAGTAATAACCTAATTCACGGGCATAGCGAACCAACTCTGGCAAATCTTGACGAGTTAACGGCTCTCCCCCCGAAAATCCCAGCTGCACCGCGCCCATTTTCCGCGCCTGACTTAATACACGCTTCCAATCCTCGGTGCTTAATTCATTAGGATACTTGGCGTAATCCAAAGGATTCGAGCAATACGGACATTGCAAAGGACATTTGTAGCTTAATTCCGCCAGCAACCAGCGCGGCGAAGTAATGTTAATTGTGTTGGATCCAGCCATTTTGCAACGCTACGTTAAGAAAGTTGGTGACATCATTGGTCAAACCGGAAGTAGCAAATTGTTGCTCTAACTCGTCAACAATCGCCGGCAAAGCACGACTACCATCACACAGCTTAAGAATTTCAGCCGAGCTTTGGTTTAATTCGACCATGCCTTCTGGATTCAGAATCACAAATTTTTGTTGGGCCTCTTCCCATTGCAGCCGATACATCGGCGAGAAACGTAGCGTTTTTTCAGTATTAATCATTGCTCAATATTAAAGTAAGGGGGCATTTCGCTAACATAAGCCAAATAAATCGCGTCAGCCATTGACCACAACACATCCAGCTTAAATTTGAGAATTTGTAACATCCGCTCTTGTTGCTCACGGGTTTTATACCAATCCAAAGTCAATTCCAAGCCATGTTCAACATCGCGACGGGCTTCGGTCAGACGCTTACGGAAATAGGTGTAACCTTCTTGCTCAACCCAAGGATAAACATCAGGCCAGTTATCCAAGCGTTGTTGATGAATTTTCGGGGCAAACAATTCGGTCAATGATGAACTGGCTGCCTCATGCCACTCAGCACGACGGGCAAAATTCACATAGGCATCAACTGCAAATCGCACCCCCGGTAAAACATGTTTTAACGAGGTTAATTCTTCACGGCTTAAACCAACCGCAATACCTAATTGAATCCAAGCCTCAATCCCGCCTGGGTCGCCTGGATAACCATCGTGATCCAAAATCCGTTGCACCCATTTGGCCCGAGTTTCACGATCAGGGCAGTTTGCCATGATATTGGCATCTTTAATCGGAATCATCACTTGGTAATAAAAACGATTAGCCACCCAGCCTTGTAATTGCGCTTTGCTCAGCTTACCTTCGTTCATTAACACATGCATCGGGTGATTGATGTGGTAATAACGCTCCATGCCTCTTAATTGGGCTTCAAACTCTTCACGAGTCCACGGTGTTTGATCCATATTGCTCATCATTTACCTTCTTATAAGTCAATTTCCAAACCATCGTAAGCCACTTCAATGCCAGCGGCATCAAGGGTTTTACGTTCCGACGAATCTTCGTCCAAAATCGGATTGGTGTTGTTGATATGAATCAAAATCTTCCGCGCTTTTGCCACACCATTTAATACTTCAATCATGCCACCTTCACCGGATTGCGGTAAGTGACCAATATCACGGGCTTTTTTATGGCTGATATTGCGCTGACACATTTCGTCGTCAGTCCAAAAGGTACCATCAACCAACAAACAATCAACGGTCTGCATCGCATCCATCACATGCGGCTCAATCTCGCCCAAGCCGGGTGAATAATAAAGTTTTTTGCCGGTAGAAATTTGCTCGACAATCACGCCAATGTTATCGCCATCATGCGGATCGTGACGGTGTGGTGAATAAGGTGGCGCTTTGCTTTTTAGCGCGTGAGCATAAAGTTGAATGTCATCAATGCCCGGAATGCTAAACGGTGTGCCATCACAAGCAATCGGGTGATGATTAACCGTGCAATAGTCTTTCAACATAGTAAACAGCGGA
>JBJSYX010000461.1:0-2177 GCA_046090005.1 Methylomonas sp.
AGATTGTTCAAGAGCGTTTGGAGCGTGAATACAATATCGATTTGATTACCACCGCACCAACCGTGGTGTATGAAGTTGAAACCCACGGCGGTGAAGTTTTGATGGTCGATAACCCATCAAAACTGCCTGATGCTGGTGTGATTACCGAAGTGCGTGAGCCGATTATTTTGGCCAACATTTTGGTACCACAAGCTTATTTGGGTAACGTGATTACCTTGTGTATCGAAAAACGCGGCATTCAAAAGAATATGCAATATGTCGGTGGTCAAGTGTCGTTGAATTACGAATTGCCGATGAGCGAAGTCGTTCTGGATTTTTTTGATCGATTGAAATCAGTCAGCCGTGGTTATGCGTCATTTGATTACGAGTTTTTGCGTTTTGACCCAGCGCCTTTGGTTAAGCTTGATGTGTTGATTAATGGCGATAAAGTCGATGCTTTATCGATTATTGTTCATCGCGATCAAAGTCAAAATCGTGGTCGTGATTTAGTGGAAAAAATGAAAGACTTGATTCCACGGCAAATGTATGAGGTAGCGATTCAAGCGGCAATTGGCGCGAAAGTGATTGCTCGTTCTACAGTAAAAGCGATGCGTAAAAACGTCACTGCTAAATGTTACGGCGGTGATATTACCCGTAAGAAAAAACTGTTGGAAAAACAAAAAGCCGGTAAAAAACGCATGAAACAAGTCGGCAGTATTGAGATTCCTCAAGAAGCGTTTTTGGCTGTTCTGCAAGTCGGCAAAGAGTAGGTTATGGATTACGATTTTTCATTTTTTCTAGTCATCGCCAGTTTTGTCACAGGCGTAGTTTGGGGTGGGTTTTTGCTCTATCTCAAATTAGTTCATAAGCCTTATCCGATTGAAAACGAACCCTTAATGGTTGAATACGCGCGTTCGTTTTTTCCTGTGGTGTTGGTGGTGTTACTGTTGCGTTCGTTTTTAGCTGAGCCGTTTAGAATTCCATCGGGTTCGATGATGCCGACTTTACTAATCGGCGACTTTATTTTGGTGAATAAATTCAGTTATGGTGTGCGTTTGCCGGTTTTGAATACCAAGATTATTGAAGTCGGCGAGCCGAAGCGTGGCGATATTGTCGTGTTTCGTTATCCTAAACAACCCACGGTTGATTACATTAAACGTGTGATTGGTTTACCGGGTGATCGCATCGCTTATTTTGACAAAAAAGTCTATGTCAATGGCCAGTTGGCGGCACAAACCTCACTAGGTCGTTATGAAGGTGTTGGTCAAGGCGCGAATATGACCGGTGCTGAGCACTTTGAAGAAAATCTGCAAGCGGTAAAACATTCGATTTTGATTAACCACGGCACCATTTCAGTTGAAGATGTGTTTGTGGTGCCACAAGGCCAATATTTTGTGATGGGCGATAATCGCGATAACAGCAACGATAGCCGTTATTGGGGCTTTGTGCCGGAAGCTAATTTAGTCGGTAAAGCCTTTTTTATCTGGATGAATTGGGATTTAGAAAACAATGGCATCGCTTTTAATCGTTTAGGCACGGTGCTGGAATAATGCAAACTGACAGGCAAACACACTCGATAGGTGTGTTGTGATTAGAAAATCTGATATTTTGGCAAAAAAATTGGGGCTTAATTTTAATCAGCCTCAGCTATTTAGCACCGCTTTAACCCATCGCAGTGTCGGCGCTAATAACAATGAGCGTTTGGAATATCTTGGCGATTCGGTTTTAGGCTTTGTGATTGCACAAAAGCTTTATGAACTGTTTCCTAGTGCTGGTGAAGGGGTTTTAAGTCGTTTGCGCGCTAGTCTGGTTAATCAAACCTCTTTGGCTGAATTGGCGCGAAAGCATAATCTGGGTGACTATTTAATTCTAGGTTCTGGCGAACTGAAAAGCGGCGGTTATCGGCGCGATTCGATTTTGTCTGATGCTTTAGAAGCGATTATCGGTGCTTTGCTGTTAGATCAAGGTATTGAAGTTTGTCAGCCGTGGGTGCTTAGTTTGTTTGCCGATAAATTGGCTGAGCTTAAAGTCGATAATTGGAATAAAGACCCCAAAACCCGCTTGCAAGAATATATGCAAAGTCGCAGAAAAGAGTTACCGATTTACGAATTGATTGGTCAAACCGGTGCTGATCATGCCCAAACTTTTGAAGTGAAATGCACCATCTCTATTAATCAACTGAGCACCACCGGTGTGGG
>JBJSYX010000462.1:0-2340 GCA_046090005.1 Methylomonas sp.
CTACCGGAATTTGATCGCAAAGTATTAGAAGTTTTACGCGAACCGTTGGAAACTGGTCACATCACCATTTCCCGCGCCAATCGCCAAGCCGATTTTCCCGCCAAATTCCAATTAATCGCCGCCATGAACCCTTGTCCTTGCGGCTATTTAGGCGATCTTTCGGGACGTTGCCGCTGCACAACCGATCAAGTGCTGCGCTATCGCAATAAAATTTCCGGCCCTTTATTAGACCGCATCGACATGCACCTTGAAGTACCGCGCGTGTCTTTAGATGTATTACGAAAAGGCTCGACAGAAGGCGAAGAACGCAGTGAAACCATCAGAACCCGAGTCATTACCGCGCGAACAATCGCCTTTAATCGCACCGGTAAAACCAATTCCGCGTTAACTGCGGTCGAAGTAAAACAACATTGCCAGCTAAGCGACCAAGGCCACCAGTTATTAGAACAAGCCTTGGAAAAATTTGGCCTCTCCCACCGCGCCTATCACCGCATATTAAAACTAGCGCGCACCATTGCTGATTTAGCTGGCTCACCGCAAATTGAAATCAAGCATTTAAGTGAAGCCATCAGTTATCGGAAACTAGACAGGACAGTAAAAAGCAATTGATGCCGCTACTGTGGGCGGGATTCTATGCCATAATCCCGCCCTATTTTCGTTACAGCAAAGCATCAAACCATGTCTGATAGAAAAATCCTTGTTACCAGCGCCCTACCCTACGCCAATGGCCCAATTCACCTAGGCCATCTTGTTGAATATATCCAAACCGACATCTGGGTTCGGTTTCAGAAAATGCGCGGCCACCAATGCTATTACGTCTGCGCTGATGACACCCACGGCACCCCGATTATGTTACGCGCTGACCGCGAAGGCATTACCCCAGAACAATTAATTGCAGGCGTCGAACAACAACACCGCGCCGACTTTAGCGAATTTGGCGTCGCTTTTGATCACTACCACAGCACCCATTCTGAAGAAAACAAAACCCTCTCCAGCGCGATTTATAAAAGCTTGCGCGACGGTGGCCACATCAGCAGCCGCAGTATCACCCAAGCTTACGATCCAGTTAAAAATATGTTTTGCCTGATCGCTTTATCAAAGGCGATTGCCCAAAATGCGGCGCAACGGACCAATATGGCGATAACTGCGAGGCTTGCGGCGCAACTTATTCACCGATGGAATTGAAAAACGCCGTTTCAGCGATTTCCGGTGAAAAGCCTATCGAAAAAGACTCAGTTCATTACTTCTTTAATCTCGGCCATTTCGCTGAAATGCTGAGCGAATGGACCAAAGCCGGTCATTTGCAACCTGAAGTTAGCAACAAAATGGCGGAATGGTTAGAAAACGGCTTGCAAGAATGGGATATTTCCCGTGATGCACCGTATTTTGGTTTTGAAATTCCTGATGCGCCGGGCAAATATTTTTACGTTTGGCTCGATGCCCCCATTGGCTATATGGCCAGTTTCAAAGCGCTGTGCGATAAACAAGGCTTGGCATTTGATGAATTTTGGCAAAAAGATAGCAACACTGAGCTATATCACTTTATCGGCAAAGACATTATTTATTTCCATGCGTTATTCTGGCCAGCGATGCTTTACGGCGCTAACTACCGCACCCCAAGCGCGATTTTTGCCCACGGCTTTTTAACCGTCAACGGCGAAAAAATGTCGAAATCACGCGGCACCTTTATCAAAGCCCGCACTTATCTGGAACACTTAAACCCAGAATATTTGCGCTATTACTTTGCCGCCAAACTCAGCGCTGGCGTCGATGATATTGATTTAAGCTTCGACGATTTCACCCAACGGGTTAACTCGGATTTAGTCGGTAAAGTAGTCAATATCGCCAGCCGTTGTAGCGGCTTTATCACTAAACGTTTTGATGGTTTGTTAGCTGCCGAATGCGCTGAACCGGCTTTATTCCAGCAATTTATCGACGCCAACACCAGCATCGCCGAACTGTACGAAAATCGCGAATTCGGTAAAGCGATGCGCGAAATTATGGCTTTGGCCGATAAAGCCAATCAGTACATCGACGACAAAAAACCGTGGTTAATCGCTAAAGAAGAAGGCAAAGATGCGGAATTACATGCGGTTTGCTCAATGGGCGTAAACTTGTTCCGCTTATTAGTCGCCTATTTACGGCCAGTTATTCCAACATTAGCAAGCAACGCCGAAAACTTCCTCAACATTGAGCCCCAAGCCTGGCCTAGCAACGCCACAGCCTTACTCAATCACCGCATCAACAGCTTTACCCCGCTAATGACCCGTGTTGAGGCAGACAAAATTGCCGCGATTGTTGAAGCATCTAAAGAAAATCTGGAAAAAACCCCGCCTGTGG
>JBJSYX010000463.1:0-3865 GCA_046090005.1 Methylomonas sp.
GCCGATGACACCAGTAAAGTGGCGTTTGCGGAGTTGGCTGATAGTATTCATGCGATTTTCAAACGAAGGTAGGGTCAAAATAATGCCTTTAACCCGATCTAACGGCAGATTAGTCCATAAGCTGCTGTCATCAACGTCGGCATAAACCACGCGTCGCCCTGCGGCTAATAAATTTTCTAATACAGTAGGGTCGGCATCTAGGCCGACGACGCGTTGATCTTGTTTGCATAGCGATTGGTAGGCGGCGACACCGGTGCGGCCCATACCAATAATCACCCATTCGGCAACCCCCAATGAAATCGGCAAGCGGTCAGTGCTACTGGATTTTCTTTCAAATTTGACCAATAGCGGCTTTAGGAAGCGGAATAAATGATGGGAAAAACGATTTAATGGCGCGGCAATGGCCAAAGAACCAGCGACTGCGAGGCTGATAATTGCTTTCCAGTCGGCGGGTAATAATTGTGCATCGACGACCGCACTGGTAGTAATTAAGGCAAATTCGGAATAAGTGGTTAAGGCCAGTGATGAAACAAAAGCAGTACGGGCGCGGAGGCCGGAGATGATAAATAAACCAAAAAACAATACGCCTTGAGTCGGCAACAGTGCTAATAGGTATAAAGCCTGATAAATCTGCTCGCGACTGGGTAAATCGCTGAGGCCAATTTGTAGAAAAAACGCTACTAAAAACAGTTCTTTTAAACTCCAAAGTTTACTGTTCATTTCGTCAATTTTTGGGTGATTAGCCAGCATAATGCCGGTTAATAAGGCGCCAATATCGGCGGCAACATCGACTGTTTCTGCCAAAATACCACCCGCCAGTGCCAGCGCAACGCCTAATAACAGTTTTAGTTCGGCAGTTTGACTGACTGATAAAACCCGATGTGCAAACGGGCGTAGCAAAGGCAATAAAAATAAGCATAAAGCCCAAGGATTTGGTTGTTTGCCTTCGGCGTAGGCCAATAATCCAACTGCAATAATGTCTTGCAGAATTAAGATACTCATGACATCTCGGCCATGCAAAGAGGATAACTCGCCATTATCTTCCAGCACTTTGATCGCTAATACCGTGCTGGAAAAAGCCAAACTGATGCCTAATACCAAGCCACCGGTGACATGTTGATCAAGCCAAAGAAAATACAGCGCTGAACCAACCGCCATTAGCAATAAATGTAGACCACCGACGCTTAATACTTCGCGACGAATTAGTGAGCTGGGTTTTAGTTTTAAGCCGACTGAAAACAACAGTAGTTCGATACCAATATCGGCTAAATGGCTAAGATTGGCTAATGGCGGGATATTGAGGTTATGTAAAGTATAACCGGCAGCCAGATAGCCGACGAGTGGCGGCAAATACAAGCGGTTGGCAATCAGTCCACTGAAAAATGCCGCGCTAATCCAAATTAATTCCATCATGTTGGTCTGTCAAAATAAAGTAAATCAAAAGCTGTTTTAACCGATTCGACGCTTTATTGCATCAAATTTACGGTTTGGTCGAGCGGGTTTGACTAGTGCTTAAATCACGGTAACTTTTGAGGCCGGTGGTACTGGTGAAATTGCGTCTAGGTCGGGAGATAGCTAGAAACAACTCATTGGTACCGCTTTTTTAATTGGGGAGAAAAAAGTTGGCGGGATTACGCCCGCCATAAAAGACACATCCATGTCGGTAACTTGAGGATACCTATTCCGAATCAGTAGGAGTTATGCTCTATGAACATGATTCCATTCTAGCAAGTAGATTATTTCCAATAAAACGATATTAATCGATTTTTATATCTTATTTTTAGTTTTTAATAGGCTGAATAAGTTAGAAAAATCATCGGTCCAAATCACGCTTTTATTCGGCATTTCAGCACCGTCCAGTGCTTGACTAATCACCGGATGCTGTAAAAAAGTTTGATTGCGGGTTAGATAAGCCCAATCGGTTTTATACAAACCAAAATCATCATCTCGGCTGGGGGTATGGACCACTTTAAACTGGTAGTTCTCTTTTTGCGCGAGACCATTGAGTAAAGGCCGTAAATCCAAATGGCGATTAGCAATATGAATCACCAAAACCCCATCGGGCTGTAAATGCCGAAAATACTGTTGCATGGCTTCCACGGTCAACAAGTGCATCGGAATCGCATCACCGCTAAAAGCATCCAACACCAAAATATCAAATTGTTGTGAAGCCTCACGATCTAAAGCCAATCGCGCATCAGCAATCACAATATCGTGTTGAGCCTGAGTATTTTTAATAAAGCTGAACTGATTTTGCGCTAGTTCAACCACTGTGGGGTTAATGTCGTAAATCCGAAAATAATCGTCAGCCTTGCCGTAAGACAACAAGGTGCCCACCCCAAGCCCGACAATACCAATTCGCCGTTGTGGTTTAGGAAAATGTTGTAAAGCCAAGCCGACGCCGGTTTCTGGACGGTAATAGGCGGTGGGTTTTTGTTGTTTGTCTGGGGCTAAAAATTGAAAACCGTGATCAATGGCGCCGTGGCGTAACACCCGTCTAGCTTGTTCAGGTTGCTCAACATCGCGATCAACTACTCGCAATACACCATAGAAATTGCGGCTGACCAGTGATTGTGCGGCGCTAGCTTCGTAAGCGTGTGCGATTAAATGGCCGCCTAATACCAATAAAATGACTGAGCCGAGGCCAACTATCAATGGTTTGGGGTTCTCAACCACTAACACCGCGAATACCAAGGCGAAGCAGACGAATAAACCAATGTGAAATTCAAAATACAAAGGAAAAATTAACGGTGATAACAAGGCGACAAACAAACCGCCAATCGCACCGCCCACTGAAATTGCCAAATAATAAGCCGTTAATTGGCTAGGTTGAGGTCGCAAGCGAAATAATTCACCGTGACAAATCATGCAGCAAAAAAACAGTCCCAAGCTGTAAATACTAATCTGCCATTCCAGACCAATCTTCGAGCCTTGATAAAGCGCGATGACCAAGCCCAAACCACCTAATAGCGAGGCAGGGATAAAAATCGAACGCCGATACCATTTGAATTCGGCAAAGCACAGCACAAAGCTGATTAAATAAAACGCCAGTGGCAAAATCCATAAAAACGGTACGCTGGCAACGTCTTGGCAAAGTTGATTAGTCACCGCCAGCAATAGGGTTGAAGTAATCGCGGGTAACCCCAACCAAAACAACCAACGAACAACGGGTGACAAATTTTCAACCAAGCGAACTTCATTATCCAAGCTGATTGGGGTTTCGCTGATTGCATGGTTTTGTGCCAAGTGTTTGAAATACAGCCCCAAGCTGCCACACAACAAGACAAATAAACTAAAGCCCACCGACCAGCCCAGAGTTTGTTGGCCTAATTTAAAGTAAGGCTCAAATACGAACGGATAGCTGAGCAAAGCCAATAACGAACCTAAATTAGATAACGCATACAGTGGATAGGGCGAGCGAGTCGGGCAGACTCTGGCAAACCAAGCTTGTAATAAAGGACTGGTGGCTGCTAATACGAAAAACGGCAATCCCACGCTACGTAACAATAAAACCAAAATCGCCCAAGTCGGTTGAGCGCCATCGGCCGGTTTCCAGTCAGCGGAAGGTGTAATCGGTAAGGTAGTTAATGCCAGTAACAATAGGCCAATATGCAACCATGATTGTTGTTTGGGGTTGAGTTTATTCAAACTCAGATGGGCATAGGCATAACCGCCTAGCAAGAGAATCTGGAAGAACAACATACAAGTCGTCCACACCGCCGGACTGCCACCGAACCAAGGCAAAATATATTTGCCAATTAAAGGTTCAATTTGGAATAACAAATAAGCGGCTAAAAACACGCAGGCAATAAATGAATTCGCATGCGTCAAACTAAAACGGTGAAAACCCCTAGTCACAAATCCC
>JBJSYX010000464.1:0-2995 GCA_046090005.1 Methylomonas sp.
TTTTTTCCTCCGTGAATTAATGAAGTTCGGGCAGATTCTTTGCGCCATCAAATTTTGTGCGGGTCAAAATCGCGTTGCTAAATTTAGCATCGTGTAACCGTGCTTGAGAAAAATCAGCATCAGTCAAATCGGCACCGGTTAAGTCTGCACCATCCATATCAGCTGAATATAAATTGGCGTGTTGCAAATTGGCGTTGTTAAGCTTGGCGTGTTTAAGCATGGCGCGGCCAAGTTTAGCGTGACTGAAATTAACAGCGGTTAAATTAGCGCCTTTTAAACTGGCTCGCATTAAGCCCATTGATTGATTTTTCATGTCCGCAGCCCAATCGACATGACTTAGATTGGCACCACTGAGATTAGCACCATCCATAATCGCGACGACGCGACTGCCGCTCATATCAGTATCGCTAAGGTCCGCGTGCATTAGGCTGACGCCAAAAATACTGGTATTAGCTAGATTTGCGCCACTGAGTTTGATGTTGGTCATAACAGTTAAATCTAAGGTAAGACCAAACAAGTTGCTGCGACTTAGATTTGCACGGCGTAAGTCGGCACCCCATAAATCGGCATGACGAAAATCGAGGCCGGATAAATCAAGATCAGTTAAGTCTTTACGGCGTAAATCAGCGGGGTGTTGCTTATCGGCTTTACTGAGTAGCTGTTCGACTTGGCTGCGGGTTAATTCCGCTGCATGAGTAACGATTGAAGCGAATGCCAAGCTAAACAATAAAATTGAGGTTTGTAAAATTTGCTTCATAAAATCTCCTGAGAAATTATTTTGTGGCGAGTGCTCGCCAAGCCTTGAGCTGTGGTTGCTTGAGCAACTGTATGACCAATTCACAGGCAATTTTGAAATAGTGTGTAGTTAACTCGCTTAATCCACTACCTAGTTCAAATTGCTGAGCTTGGATGGTTAACAAAAAGCTGGCGGGCGGTGATTGTTTGTTGACAGTTTGGTAGACATCCAGCACTGCTGCAGGGCTGATGGCATGAGTGCTGTAGCTGTTGTCTTTAGCCACATACAGTTCGGTAAAGCTGAACCCAGTTTCACAAGCTACTGAGGCATCAATAAACAAAACCAACTGCCGATGCTGCATATCCAGTGCGTGTTCGATTTGTAGTTGAAAATCGGTGATGAGTTCGACTTGGGTTGGATCAATTTGTTCGGCTATCGCCTCCAGTAACAAAGGCCCAACCGCATCATCGCCACGGCTGGGATTGCCGTAGCCTAATAATAATATCGGTTGGATCATGCCAATTCGCGAACAAACTCGCCGTTGCTGTATCGGGTTAATTGATCAACAAGCTGGCCTTCAGCATTGATTAATTCTAACTGTAGTGGCATTTTGCCAACGGCGTGAGTGGCACAGGATAAACAAGGGTCATAAGCGCGAATCGCTACTTCGATATTATTTAATAAAGGCTCGGTAAATTCGTGACCTGATAAATATTCAGCAGCAACTTGGCGAACTGATTCGTTCATCGCGGTGTTGTTGCTGGTCGTGGAAACAATCAAGTTCGCTTTGGTGACTATGTCGTTTTCATCTACTTGGTAATGATGGAACAAAGTCCCGCGCGGGGCTTCGATAACGCCAATGCCTTCGTAGCGTTTTTTGCCTTGGGCAACCAGGTCATTACTCAGTAAATCGGGGTCGTGAAGCAAGGTTTTGATGCTTTCGGCACAATGTAAAACCTCTATTAATCGCGCCCAATGGAAGGCTAAGGTGCTGTGCACCATAGCTTCGCCGCTGTGTTGTTTAAACTCGATACGAGCAATTTCGGCAAGCGGTGTGTCAATAAAATCACAGTTGTTGACCCGCGCTAATGGACCGACTCGATACCAGCCTTTTTGTTTGCCGAAAGCGGTTAGGTAGGGGAATTTCATGTAACTCCATGAGCGGACTTCTTCATGGATGATGGCGTTGTAATCGCAATAATCAAAGTGATCTAGCAAAGTTTCACCGTGTTGATTTTTGGCGCGAATGCCACCGTGGTAAAGCTCTAATGCGCCATTGGATTTAACTAAGCCGAGATAATTGCTACGTATAGTGGCAAATTGGTCGTAAAACGGCAGGTTGGATGTGTGTACTTTTTTGATTAAATCAACGGCGGCTTGCGACCATGTGATGATTTGGTCAATGTCTTCTAATAAATAATCGCGCTCTTGTTTGCTGAGTGGTTTGTTCATGCCGCCAGGTAAAGCGGCTGTGCCGTGAACACGTTTACCGGACACCATACGAATTACTTCTTGTCCGTATTTGCGTAGTTTGACACCTTGTAAACCGATTTCAGGATAGTTTTCTAAGACAGCAACAATCGAGCGTTTGCTAATTTCGCTTTCAAATCCGAACAGTAAATCAGGGCTGGAGAGATGAAAAAAATGTAAGGCGTGGGATTGTAAGACTTGGCCGAAATGTAACAATCGGCGCAGTTTATCGGCGGCAGGGGGTAAATTATCAGGGTCAATTCCGACTAATTGGTCAATAGCTTTGGCAGCGGCTAGATGATGGCTGACTGGGCAAATGCCGCATAGTCGCTGGACTAAAACGGGTAATTCCCAATAGGGCCGGCCTTGAATGAATTTCTCAAAACCTCGAAATTCAACAATGTGAAGTCGCGCTTGTTGAACTTTATTATTCTCATCGAGCAATAGAGTAACTTTGCCATGACCTTCGACTCGAGAAACAGGATCTATGACTACCCTTTTTAAATTGCTTGGATTTTGTGCGGTTTCAAGATGATCGTACATAAAAGCCTCTTTAACTGATAAATTTGTTCGACAAACTCAGCGTATTTTTAAAGCTTATACTACCGCAAATGGCATGTAATTTGATGTAATTTACCTATTTTCTCTAGGCGAAAAAAAAGCCCCTCTATTGCTAGAGGGGCTTTTGTGATAAGAGCTTGGCGATGACCTACTTTCACATGGCAACCTGCCACACTATCATCGGCGCAAAGCGGTTTCACTTCCGAGTTCGGGATGGGATCGGGTGGT
>JBJSYX010000465.1:0-3337 GCA_046090005.1 Methylomonas sp.
GGCAACCTTGATCCGGGCTTGTCAGCAGAAGTGATGCATATGTTTGAAGAGTTTAAATACAACGGTACTTCGGTGCTGATTGCTACCCATGATATTGATTTGATTAATCGCTTGGGGCACCGAGTATTAACTTTGGATAAAGGCCATTTGATTGCGAGTTAACCGATGAAAAAACCGAAAACAATCCGCAAACATCACCAAAGCTTGAAAGACAAACTGGTCGAAAAATTCGAAGCTTATTTGCTTAATCATGCCCATGGCTTATTTTCTAGTTTAGGCCGTTTGACTCGCACCCCATTCACGTCGGCAATGACGATTTTGGTCCTTGCAGTAGCGATTTCGTTAGCCGGTGGATTTTATATTGTGGTTGGCAATATCCAGCAGTTGACTGGTAATTTGGAAGCTAGCAATCAAATGTCACTGTTTTTAAAAGACAACATCACCGATTCAACTGGACAAAAACTAGCCGATCAGCTCAAGCAACACCCCAGCAGCGAAGCAGTGAAATTCATCACCAAAAAACAAGCGATGGAAGAGTTCAAGGCTAATAGTGGCTTTGGCGAAGCGTTGACCGCATTAGATACCAATCCTTTACCTAGCGTGATTCAAGTCCAGCCTAAAAACAGTTTGGATAGCAACGAAGACATTGAAAAATTGATGGCTGAGTTTAAACAACTGCCGCAAGTCGATTTTGTCCAAGTCGATATGCAATGGATAGAGCGGATGCAAACTATCATGGTCATTGCCAGTCGCGCGGTGTTATTAGTTAGCGTATTACTGGGTTTTGCAGTGACCTTTATTACTGGCAATACGATTCGACTAGAACTACATCACCGCCGCGATGAGGTATACATCTCCAAGCTGGTTGGCGCGACTTTATCCTTTATTCAACGGCCTTTTTTATACTGCGGTTTTTGGTTGGGTTTTATTGCCGGTTTCTCGGCATGGTTGATTATTACCATCATGTTGTTAATCGTCGAATCACCGGTTGAAAAGTTATCAACCCTCTACAACAGCGCCTTTGAATTGCAGTTTTTAGGCTTCTTTGAGTTCTTAACCTTGTTATTATTGGCTTCAGGTTTGGCGGTATTGGGCTCATGGGGCGTTTTGCATTATCAATTGCGTCAACTCAAACCCCAATAACACCATGCGCTTTTGGGAAACTAAAACCCTTGCCGAAATGACCACTGAGCAGTGGGAGTCTTTGTGTGATGGCTGTGGCCAATGCTGTTTACACAAATTGGAAGACGAAGATACCGGTGAGTTGGCATTTACCAGCGTTTGTTGTGATTTGATTGACTTAGATACTTGCCGCTGTACTCGTTACAGTGAACGCTGTACGTTGGTGCCGGAATGTCTTGATCTCAAACAACACGACTTTGCCGAATACAACTGGTTACCGGCTACTTGTGCTTATCGGCTATTAACTGACGGCAAGCCCTTACCAGAATGGCATCCATTAATCACTGGTAATCCAGACTCAGTCAAACAAGCCGGTGCCTCAATTAGCAGCTATGCCACCAAAGAGTCACAAGTTGATGATTTGGAAGATTACATTATTGAATGGCTGATGCCGTCCAAATAGAACTGCTATTTCTGAACCTCCGCGCCAAAATAAAACATCAAATAAGGAGCGCCGATTATGGCTTTAGTGTCATTGCGACAAGTTTTAGATTATGCCGCCGAGCATCATTTTGCTATCCCTGCATTTAACGTCAGCAACATGGAGCAAGTCCAAGCCATTATGCAAGCCGCCGATGCCTGTGACAGTCCAGTAATTATGCAAGGTTCAGCCGGAGCCAATAGCTATGCTGGCGAAGTGTTCTTACGGCATTTGATTCAAGCGGCTGTTGAACAATATCCGCATATTCCCGTCGTCATGCACCGCGATCACGGCCCATCGCCAGACATCTGCGCCCAAGCGATTCAATCCGGTTTCAGCTCGGTGATGATTGACGGCTCTTTGTTGGACGACATGAAAACCCCATCCTCATTTGAGTACAACGTCGAAGTGACGCGCAGCGTTGTCAAAATGGCTCATGCTTGTGGGGTTTCGGTTGAAGGTGAAATCGGTTGCCTAGGTTCATTAGAAACCCCGCAACAATCCGATCACAGCCAATTGCTAACCGATCCCGACGAAGCGGTTGAATTTGTTAAACAAACCCAAGTGGATGCTTTAGCGGTGGCGATTGGTACCAGTCATGGCGCTTACAAATTCAGCAAACCACCGACTGGCGAAGTGTTGGTGATTAGTCGATTGAAAACCTTGCAACAGCGTCTACCTAATACCCATTTCGTGATGCACGGCTCTAGTTCAATCCCGCAAGATTGGCTGCAAGTGATTAACCAATACGGTGGTGAAATTCCACAAACTTACGGCGTACCGGTTGATGAAATTGTCGAAGGGATTAAGTATGGGGTTCGCAAAGTCAACATCGACACCGATTTACGCATGGCTTCTACCGGTGCGATTCGTCGTTATCTAGCGCAACCTGAAAACGCCGCCGATTTGGATGCCCGCAAAATTTACAAAGCGGCCAGAGATGCCATGCAAGGGCTTTGCCAGTCACGTTATCAAGCGTTTGGTTCAGCGGGACATGCCAGTAAAATCAAAGCGATAGCGTTGAGTGAGATGGCTGGAATCTATAGATAGGCGTTTCACTTGGTTCGACATCTATAAGTGGATTTCAACGTCTAACGCCCTGCAATCCCCCCGTATGTAAAACCACCAGCCTTTGCCCTTTGGCAAAATAGCCTTGCCGCATCAAATCAACAATCGCGAACAGTAATTTACCGGTATAGAGTGGTTCTAGGGCTATGCCGTGTTGATGTTGAAACTGCTCAATAAACGCTAGTAATTCTGAGCTGGATTTAGCAAAGCCGCCGTGATGGTAGTCCAATAATAATTGCCAGTTATTCGCACGGTGGTTGACTAAGTGCTTGATTTCATCAATCAAATAGCAGCCGTTTTTAATCGCCGCAACCCCTAATAACTGACTGTTTGCCGGCGCTTTATTGATTAAACCTGCCAAAGTTGTGCCGGTGCCGCAAGCGGTCGCTAGATAATCAAACTCCAGCTCAATTTCATCCATCATTTCGCCAATGCCTTGCAACGCTAATTCACTAGCTCCGCCTTCTGGCAGCCAATATTGACCGGCTTGTAAATCCGGCAAGCTGTCATGCTGTTTGTATTGCCGTAATTGTCGATAAGCTTCCCGCGACACAAACCGCAATTCCATTCCCCAATCTCGCAAATCGCGCAAAGTTGGATTGAAAACTGCGGGTTGTTCACCGCGAATATAAGCCACGGTTTTTAGCCCCAAGGCTTTGCCAGCAA